>NZ_JAWOVM010000154.1:0-5052 GCF_033339895.1 Vibrio sp. 1751 | reverse complement strand
CCGCACTTCTTAGGCTGAGAAACGGTTTTTAAGTGACCAAGTTCAACTTATTAACTTGTAACTTAATAACAAAAAGCAACTTTCAAACCTGTCAATAAAAATCTTAGTGATCAATCCGATCTTTTGACAAATTTAAAATAAAAATACTTTGTGACTTTGATCACTTTTGATTTTTTTTGAAATTCGAATTAAATGCTTGTGATGATCAATATCACGTTTTGTGTTGAGTTGTGGTGGATTTAAAGTGTGACTTGGATCTGTTTTTGTTTTTTTGTGAAAGTTTGTGACGGAATTGGTGAGATAAATGCTATCTAGATCTTTCGATAGATTGTATCTATAAGAGTCTTTTCGGCGCACTTCACGGAGCACGCCTAATTAGTTGATGAAAGGGTAAATAAAGAGAGTCGCCACACGGTTCTTCTTGTGATTCCCAACTCTCTACTTAATCACTGTTCTTAATCATCGTTGCTATTAGTATGATAGACGAGGTAGTCATGAGCTTGCTCGCGTCCCATATACCTTGCCAACGTCTTTTCTTGAACATCGCGCAAATCCACCATAATCAATCCATCTAGAGCGTTATTGAATGCAGGGTCGACGTTGAAGCATACCAGCTTGCCATTGAGGCTTAAGTACTGACGCAGCAAAACGGGCACTCCTTTCCCTTCATCGATTCTGGCAATGACACGTGACAATAGCTGTAAATCACCCAGAGCAGTGAGCATGCTGGTGTTCCAGTCACGGTGGTGCTCAGGAAGTGGGTTAGAAGGTGTGACGTACTCTGCGCAATTGTTGTCGTAGTGGTGCAGTGTCATTGATTGAGCCAGTAATTGACGTGCAGTATCGCTATAATCGTTGCTAATGCTTACCGGACCAAATAGGTGAGTGTAATCTGGGTTTTGATGAACGAACGTTGCGATGCCTTTCCACAGTAGCAGTAGCGCGCTCATGCTCTTTTGATATTGCTGTGCAATCACAGAGCGCCCCATCTCAATGGATTTACCCATTTGGTCGATAAAGCGTTGGTCATAGTTAAACAACGTTCGTGAATATAGACCTGCTACGCCGCGCTTTTCAATCAGTTGATCAACCAGACCTAAACGATACGCGCCCACCAAGCATTGGTTCTCTCTGTCCCACACAAACAGATGCAGGTAATCATGATCGAAATGGTCAATGTCTATTGCTAGTCCAGTCCCTTCGCCAACTTGTCGGAAATTGAGCTCACGTAGGCGACCAATTTCATGCAGTAGGGAAGGGATACTCTGCGACTCCGTGCAGTAAACATCGAACTCACCACTTGTTAGCAGCTTGGACTCTTTTGGTAAGTTGTTCAGCTCTTCAAGCAATTCGCCTACGGGTAACCCTGCCGCTATTGGAGAGAGCAGTTCTGATGAAGAAGAAGGCTTAACTGATTGGGTTTCACGATTGAGCAAGTAAGTGTTGAGCCGCAAATAGTTCACCACTTGATCATCGTTAAGTGTGTTGATCTCTTTGAATTTAATCGCTTGGCCAAAAGACAAGTTGATGGTTTGTGCATGTTTGTTCAGTAGCTCCCGCCCGAGCATTAGGGTACGCAAAAGTGGATGGATTTTCCCTGCCATATAGAAGCGTTTCGAGTTCTGACCACTGATGAATACTGGAACTGTCGTTGCTTTGTTTTTGCGGATCAGGCTACTTACGCTTCGACTCCACGCTTTGTCTTCCAAGCGTTGCTGTTTGGCATCGACTAACTGGGAAACCTCACCGGCAGGAAAGACAAGCAATAAGCCGCCACTTGCGAGGTGTTTATTAGCCGCTCTGAGGGCCTTCATATTCGATTTGACGGCGTCTCTGCCTTCAAACACATCGACACCAATGAAGAGCTGATCTAACTCTGGTACGGTTTTCAGGTATTGATTGGCTAGAATTTGGATATCGTCTCGTACCATCAACAAGAGTTCGGCCAAGATGACGCCTTCCACACAACCAAGCGGGTGGTTCGCCACAATGACGGTAGCTCCTTGTTTAGGTACTGAGTCGAGTGAACCATGAGCAATGCGATAATCGATACCTAAGATATCCAGCGTGAAGCGGAGAAAAGTTTTGGTATCGGCATTAACGGGGCGTTGGGCGTAGAACTTATCGAGTTGGTTTAAACCGGTTGCCCATTCAGCAACGTTTTCACCAATGCCAAACGGCGTTTTACGAGGGAGACGAAAAGGGGTTGAACTATCCATATTTACCTCAGCGTACAAGTTGCTGATTGGATAGTAGAAATTACAGATGACAGTTAAGAGGCAAAAGCATGAGCCTTTGGTGACAAACCAATGAAGCTTTATTGACTAAAGAAAACGGTATATCACTGTGCTATGAATCAAAACTCGCGTTATGTCTCCCTCTTAAAATAATAGATAGGCTATCTTATCTAGAACAAAGATTAAGCTAAGTTGATATTTATCAGGGGGAAATAATGGAACGAGTTTCCAATAAAGCAGCACTTTGGATTGGGCTAAGTTTGATACTTGGTCTTGGCATCCTTGGCTATTTTATGCAGCAGACGGCGGTGAAATACCGAGCCTATGAAAGAGTCGTGACAGTAAAAGGTTTGTCGGAGCGTGAGTATCCTGCTGATACGGTGATTTGGCCGATTCAATTTACTCTAGCGAGTAATGATATGGGGGCCATGTTTGATGAAATTGACCAGCAAACCCGTTTGATTTTGGACTTTCTAAGTGCCAAAGGGCTTCCTGAAACCAGCGTTTCCCTCTCTTCCCCAGCGGTCATTGACAGAAAAGCACAGCAATATGGGAGCGAGCAAGACATTGAGTATCGTTATTTGGCCTCGCGAACCGTTACGGTTTACAGCCAGAGTGTTGATGTTGTTCGAGCGGCAATCAATGAAATAGGTGAGTTAGGAAAACAAGGCGTTTTGCTTAACCAAGATCCTTATGCAAATCGTGTTGAGTACAGCTTTACTAAGCTGAATGATGTGAAGCCAGACATGATCGAAGAAGCGACTAAGAATGCGCGTGAAGTGGCTGAGAAATTTGCGAAAGACTCACAAAGTTCACTGGGTAAGATCAAACGTGCAACTCAAGGGCAGTTCTCGATTTATGACCGAGACAGCAACACGCCTTACATTAAGAAAGTACGAGTGGTATCGACGGTTCAATATTACTTATCTGATTAAAGTTGCGCTCATATAGTCAATAGTTGGTCGTTCCATCACCTTCTATTTGTAGAGGTATCTATGCTCTGTGATAGGGAAATCAGTCTTCGATGACGCTATATACAAGTACTTTTTTATAAAACTAAGTTCTTAACAGTGATGAGGTGAGTTTGATAATAATCAAGCTCACTTGTTTCTTATGAGCGTAAGTTAGTATGACTTATTGCTAGAAGGAATTAGTATCATGGCATACAAGCACTTTGTTAGAGAACTACTGGGTTTAGCGATTGTTGTCTCTGTCGTCTTTGGCGTATTAGGCGTGATGTTAGAGCTCTTCGCACTGACGGCACTTTGGGAGCATCAGCAAACGATAGCCGATGTTTTCTTCCATGAATCTCTCTACTTCATCGTATTTTTAATCCCACCATACTTCCTCTGGAAGTTGATTAACCGTCCTGAATTGGTTTCTGCTGACCAAGCTTATTTGGCAATGAAGTTAGAGGCTGAAAGTCGACAATGAGTCGATTTAGTGAGTAATGAAAAGAAGAGGCTATGAGAAAACATTAGCCTCTTTTCTATCTGATTCGTGGGGCAAAGTATTCGCTGCTTTATTGATTAAAAAGCTGCTTCGATTGTGCCTTTGAAAGTGCGATCGAGATAATCACGAATCGCTTGAGATTGATAAATAGAAACGAACTTTTTATACGCTTCATTATTTTTGTCTGCGTCACGAGTGGCGATGACCATGACTGCTAATGGGGCGTCTTTTGCTTCAAGATAGATACTTTGTTTCTTCGGATCTAAACCAGAAGACATTACGTAGTTCATTGTAATCGCAGCCGCGTCCACATCATCTAATGTTCTTGGTAGCTGAGCGGCATCTACCTCGACAAATTCAAATGATTTTGCGTTTTTTGTGATATCAGTTAGGGCGGCTTTATGGCCAACACCCTGTTTCAGCTCAATTAAACCTGCATCGGCGAGTAGCAACAGACCACGACCACCGTTGGTAGGGTCATTTGGAAGCGCTATACGTGCATTGTTTGGAAGCTCTTGCAGTGAGCGATACTTATTGGAATAAAGCCCCATACGCATAAGAATGGACTGACCAATTGATACTAATTGGGCGTTATGGCTACTGTTGAAGTTGTCTAAAAATGGCTGGTGCTGATAGCTATTAATATCGATGCTACCATCGCTAAGAGCGGCATTAGGTGTCACGTAGTCAGAAAACTCAATGACTTCGACATTCAAACCTTGCTTCGCTGCCTCCTTCGCTACCGCCTCGACTACTTGTGCATGTGGTCCAACTGTCGCGCCCACTTTAATGACAGAGTCATCTTTTTCTCCACAAGCGCTTAAGCCGACTACTGCCGTGAGAATCAAAGCTAGTTTCTTTAAGTGACCAATACTTTTCATTGTAGCTCCATTTTTTTGTTTTAGACGTCTATACGTTTGTATGTCCATCCTATCAGAAGTTGTCTGAGGGTCAATGGTTTAAATCACGAGCGGACATTTTGTTTCATTGCTACATATAGAAAGCCAGATAATAGTTAAAGAAAAGGGGAAGAGGAAAAGCTATTACGAGGTTAATGACGAGTTACCGCAACCGAAACTGTACCCAAAGATATAAGATACAAAAAAAGCGTAGTAGGTATTAACCTGCTACGCCTTTCGGAATATGGTGGCCCCTCGCAGACTTGAACTGCGGACCAATCGATTATGAGCGAAGGTCTGACGCAATCTCACTACACAATCAACATAGAAACTCTGCCCCGAATCACGCCTAAATCCACCAGCAAAATCACATCACCTGATTACCCGCATGACATGACAGCCAACTGACGGGGTTGATAGGGTTGTCGGAGTTGGTGGGGATGACAGGGTTGATGGGGGTTGCA
>NZ_JAWOVM010000153.1:0-5092 GCF_033339895.1 Vibrio sp. 1751 | reverse complement strand
GTTCGCCGTCGTTTTGGAGGGATCAGTGAGCGAGTTTCTGACCGTTCGGCTGAGTAGCGAACAACAAAGTACCATTCCTTGGGTGGTGTGGTCGACAGATCAACAGGAAGTGATTGCTAGCGGTGAAATCGCCGGGTGGGAACACTTAGATGAGTTGGTTTCATATGCTGGTCAGCGCCAAGTTGTGGCGCTGTTGGCGAGTAATGATGTGGTCCTGACGCAAGTGGATATACCGCCTGGTGCAACACGCCAATTCGAGGCGATGTTACCGTACTTAGTGGAAGACGAAGTTGCTCAGGACGTTGATGGCCTGCACTTTAGCGTGTTGGGTAAACAAGCGGATAAAGCGCAGATTTGCGCAGTTGAACGTGCTTGGATTCAGACTGTACTGCAACGTTTCTCAAGCCAAGGTATCGCCATTAAACGCATTTTACCCGATGTGCTTGCGTTACCGGTTCGTGGAGATCACAGCAGTGCTGCAACGATTGGCGAGCAATGGCTAATTCGTCACTCTGCGACAGAGGGCGCGGTTGTCGACGCTTCTTGGTTAGACCTTTACCTCTCTTCTTATCTACAAAATCATGAAGGTTGGAAGCTCGATTGCTTTAGCTCGGTCCCTGAATCTGCGTTACCTGAAATATGGGATCCGCAACCAGAAGAAATGACGATGGCTTTACTGGCGAAGGGGGTGACAGAAAGCAAAGTCAATTTGCTGACTGGGAGCTTCAAGCCGAAATCTTCTTGGGGTAAATACTGGAAGCTCTGGCAAAAAGCCACTATTGCTGCGGGGGTGCTTATTGTCGTCATGGTTGCGCAGCAGTTGCTCGTGGTCCACAAGTACGAAGCACAAGCTCAAGCGTATCGTGAGGAGAGTGAGCGTATTTTCCGCCAGGTGTTCCCAAATAAACGACGCATTCCTACCGTTAGTTACCTCAAACGACAAATGGATGATGAAGAGCGCCGCTTATCTGGTGGAAGTGGTCAGCAGGCAATGTTGTCATGGTTGGCGGCATTACCCGCGACGCTTGGTCAGGTCAGCGACTTGGAGATCACTAGCTTTAAATACGACGGACAACGTGGCGAAGTACGTATTCAGGCTCGTAGTTCAGACTTCCAACCTTTTGAGCAGGCTCGTGTGAAATTGGCAGAGAAGTTTAATGTTGAGCAAGGTCAGTTGAACCGTAGCGATAACGTTGTGGTTGGCAGCTTTGTTTTGAAGCGTTTGTGAGGTGATGATGAAAAATTTAATTTCTCAAGCTCAGGTTTGGTGGAGCAGCATCTCGCAGCGTGAGCAGCGTTTGGTCATGGGATGTGGCGCTATTGCCGTCATCGGTATTATTTATTGGGTTTTATTACAGCCAATGAGCCAACGTGCGGAGCTAGCTCAGTCACGTATTCAAAGCGAAAAACAGTTGCTAGCTTGGGTACAAGATAAAGCGGATGGCATCACTGCACTGCGAAAAAGCAGCGGTGTGAGCTACTCTAGTCAACCGTTGAATCAGTTGGTTTCTTCTTCAGCTCGTCGTTATAAAGTTGAGTTGATTCGAGTACAACCTCGTAATGAGAGCGTTCAAGTGTGGATCAAACCACTCGCGTTTAATCAACTAGTGGATTGGTTACGTTACTTGAAAGAGCAACAGGGTATTGAAGTCGAATTTTTAGATATCGACCGAACAGAGCAAGCGGGCATGATCGATGTAAACCGCCTTCAGTTTAAGCGAGGTTAAGGTGAAACGAGCAGTACTTTACGTTGTTATCTTTATCGTCTTTTTTTCAGTCAGTCTTTTAATGGGATTACCAGTCTCTTGGGTGTTACAACAAGCACCAACAGTGAGAGGCCTGGACATTCAAGGAGCCAACGGTTCGGTATGGCAAGGTCAAGCTTCTAGTATTCGTTGGCAGCGCCAGAACCTTGGAGAAGTTAATTGGGATTTCCAATGGTCGAGTCTACTGACAGGTAAAGCTGAGTTTGCTGTGCGCTTTGGTCGTGGTAGTGAAATGGACGTTCGTGGGCGCGGTTTTGTCGGCTATAGCTTAAGTGATGGCCCTTATGCCAAAAACTTAGTTGCCTCGATTCCGGCGGTAAAAGTTGTTGAGCAAGCGCGCCTCCCTGTGCCTGTTGGTGTTGATGGGCAGCTTGAGCTGAATATTCGTCATGCGACTTATGCTGCGCCTTGGTGTAAGAACGGTGAAGGCACTTTAGTATGGAATGCCAGTGGTATTCAAAGCCCCGTTGGCAGCTTAGATCTCGGTCCTGTGATTGCCGATATAAACTGTCAGGATAGTGTATTGACGGCAACTGGTGAGCAGAGCAGCAAACAAGTCTCTGCGGCGTTTTTCGCTGAACTGATGCCTAATCAACGGTACTCAACCAAAGCGTGGTTCAAACCTGGTGCAGAGTTCCCATCCAGCATGGGGGAGCAACTGAAATGGTTGGGTAAGCCGAATGCTCAAGGTCAATATGAGTTTAATTACCAAGGGCGCTTCTAACCTATCGTGACAAAATCCAATATCTTAAAAGAGCTGCTATTGTGCAGCTCTTTTTGCTTTTGGAACATCGTAAGCTAAAACCTCTATTCGCTGTACATTCGATCTTGATTGGGAATGAGTGAAAGTTTAAAGTCATGATTTTTAATCGATTTGTTTTCTTTCGTTCAGCTTTACAGGCAATTGGAACATAGTAGGCCAAATGCTCCAAGTGCTGTACAGAAGGTCAAAAAGAAAAGGCCACGAAGATATTCGTGGCCTTTCTATTACTAGAATTTTGTGCTCTAAATTTTACCGATAGGGCGCTTAATCTTTGCGTTGTAAAATCTCATTCCAAGGTAAATCCGCATCACCAAGAACAATAAAGTTCGGGTTTTCTAGTGTTTCCCGCTCGTTATATGACAGCGGTTCTAATTGCGTGCTGAGAATACGTCCGCCAGCTTCTTCAACAATGCATTGTGTCGCAGCGGTGTCCCACTCACCTGTTGGACCTAGTCGGAGATAGCAATCTACCGCCCCTTCCGCGACGAGGCATGCTTTCAATGCCGCAGAACCGAGCGGTATTAAGTCGTAATTCCAGGCGCTGCTCATACGGTTAGTAATACGATTGATGTCTTGGCGACGACTAATAGCAATTGCGATGCTTTGCTCTGGCTGTTCGTGTTTGTGTGTATGGATTTTGACGCTGTCCGACATGTCGGGAATTTTCCAGGCGCCTTTGCCATTATAAGCGTAGTAAGTCACGCCAGATACAGGACCGTAAACGACGCCCATGGTTGGTCGATTGTTGTCGACCAACGCGATAATAGTGGCAAAGTCACCACTGCGAGCGATGAATTCTTGAGTACCATCAAGAGGGTCGACTAACCAATAACGTTCCCACTGAGCGCGTTGCTCTAAGCTTATGTCTGCGTCTTCTTCTGACAACACGGGAATGTCAGGCGTCAGATCACTCAAGCGTTCAGTGATGAACTTGTGAGCTGCAATATCCGCACTTGTTACGGGAGTTTCGTCACTTTTGGTGTAGGCCTCGTATTGCTTCTTTTCATATATTTCGAGGATCATTTGCCCAGCACTGCGGGCAATCTCGATGACTTGAGGAAGTAGGTGAGATAGATCTTTTGTCATTGGCATAAGTGATAGTCCTTACTCACAGTGTTATTCGGTTCTAATGACCGTTATTGGTTATGCTTGTGAGTGGTGTTTGGTAAGTGTTTCAGTGCCAACATTAGCGCTGTGATGCTTCGTGCTTCACAGAAATCCATGTGAGTTAATAACTCTTCGGCTTGCGCAAGTGGCCAACGCACAATTTCCAGTGGTTCAGGCTCATCGCCTTCTTGCTTCTCTGGATAAAGCGCCTGTCCTAAAAATAGAGTCATTTTGCTCGAAAAGTAAGATGGCGCGAGGATAACTTGTTTCAACGGGGTTAACTGATTACAGCCAAAGCCGATTTCTTCTTTTAACTCACGATCCGCAGCTTGGTGTGGTGTTTCTCCTGGGTCAATCAGCCCTTTTGGGAAACCTAGCTCGTAACGTTCAGTTCCAGCGGCGTATTCACGCACCAGTAATAAATCGCCTTGTTCTGTTACAGGGACTACCATTACAGCATCTCGTCCACTTGGCTTCATACGCTCATAAGTACGATGCTCACCATTGGAAAAACGAAGGTCGAGCGCTTCCACAGCAAACAGTTTGGATTTTGCAACCGTCTGGCATGAGAGTATCTCTGGTGGGGTTCGTTTCGGCATGACGCTGGCTCCTTGGTGTCGTTGGCGTTTACGAGATGCGTAAGATTCTTAATATATGAGAACTCCGCCTGAGTTTCTAGCGGATTTTACGAGTCGAGCTAAGCATCTCAGCATCACCTCAGTATCGATACAAAAATGGGAGACCGAAGCCTCCCATTTTCTGACAGTGTTTACTCTTAGTAGTAAGAGTGATCACCACGGTCATGTTCTGTAGCATCACGAACTGCGGTTAGTTCACCAATGAACTGGTTTAGCAGCTCTTTCTCGATGCCTTCTTTTAGTGTTACGTCAACCATAGAACAGCCATTACAACCGCCACCAAATGCAACAATCGCAACACCGTCTTCAGTGATCTCAACCAAGTTTACGTGACCACCGTGGCCAGCAAGCTGTGGGTTCACTTGAGTTTGGATAACGTACTCAACGCGCTCAACCAGTGGTGCGTCGTCCGCAACTTTACGCATTTTAGCGTTAGGTGCTTTTAGCGTTAGCTGAGAGCCCATTTTATCGGTAACAAAATCGATTTCAGCGTCTTCAAGGAATGGCAGGCTCAGCTCATCTACGTAAGCTGAAAAACCGCTGTAAGAGAGTTCAGTGTCGGTCGATTCTACTGCTTCTGGTGGGCAGTAAGACACGCCACACTCAGCGTTTTGTGTACCTGGGTTCACAACGAAAATACGAATGTTAGTGCCTTCAGGTTGTTGGCCTAAAAGGTTAGCGAAATGCGTTTGCGCAGTTTCTGTAATAGTAATATTTGACACGACGAATACCCGAGTAAATTTGTAGGTTACTGCTGCTATTCTACTCTTGTTGACGTATGGGTCTAGTCTTTTTGATGCTAAGGCATGGCGAAGCGA
>NZ_JAWOVM010000152.1:0-5225 GCF_033339895.1 Vibrio sp. 1751 | reverse complement strand
TCTCGGCCATGTTTACGGTCGATAAAGTTATCTACCATGCCCGATTGCAAAGGACCCGGACGGAAGAGTGCTACCAATGCGATAATGTCTTCGAAACAGTCTGGCTGAAGTCGTTTGATCAGCTCTTTCATGCCTCGAGATTCAAGCTGGAATACTGCTGTCGTTTCAGAGTTTTGCAACAAACGGAAAGAGGCAGGGTCTTCTAACGGTATGGATTCAATTTGAACCGGTTCTTTCCCTTCTCGCTCTAGGCGTGGGTTAATCAGCCCTAACGCCCAGTCAATAATGGTTAAGGTACGTAAACCTAAGAAGTCAAACTTAACTAGGCCAGCGGTCTCAACATCGTTTTTATCAAATTGAGTAACCGGAAAGTGACCTTCAGCGTCTGCATAAATTGGCGCAAAATCGGTAATTGTTGTAGGTGAAATTACAACACCACCAGCGTGTTTACCGGCGTTTCGCGTACAGCCTTCCAAAATATGACACATGTCGATGAGTTCTTTAACTTCCTCATCGGCCTCATACAATTCAGGTAGTGCAGGTTCAGCTTTAAACGCTTTATCTAGCGTCATACCTGGATCGGGCGGGATCAGCTTTGAAATACGATCAACAAAACCAAATGGGTGGCCCAATACGCGGCCAACGTCACGGATTACCGCTTTTGCCGCCATGGTACCAAACGTGATGATCTGAGACACCGCGTCACGACCGTACATTTCCGCAACGTGGTCAATAACCTGGTCACGTTTATCCATACAGAAATCGACGTCGAAATCGGGCATCGAAACACGTTCTGGGTTCAAGAAACGTTCGAACAGCAAGTCGTATTCTAGTGGATCCAGATCGGTGATTTTTAGTGCGTAAGCCACCAAAGAACCAGCACCGGAACCACGTCCAGGACCGACAGGAATTCCATTATCTTTTGACCACTGGATGAACTCCATTACGATCAAGAAGTAACCAGGAAATCCCATTTGGTTGATAACATCTAGCTCTATCTGAAGACGTTCATCATATTCAGGGCGGCGACGTTTTCTCTCTTCCTCATCTGGAAATAGGAACTCTAAACGCTCTTCCAACCCCTCTCGGGATTTCATGACTAGGAACTCAGTCTCTTTCATCCCTTCGGTTGGGAAAGCTGGTAGGAAGTACTCCCCTAAGCGCACAGTCACGTTGCAACGCTTCGCTATCTCGACACTGTTTTCTAACGCTTCAGGAATATCAGCAAACAGCTCGCACATTTCTTCTTCTGTACGAAGATATTGCTGCGGACTGTAGTTTTTTGGCCTACGCGGATCTTCTAATGTGTAACCATCGTGAATCGCTACGCGTATTTCATGAGCATCAAATAGGTCTGGACTCAGGAATACAACTTCATTGGTCGCCACTACTGGCAAGTCTTGCTGCTCTGCCAATTCAACCGCAAAGTGAAGATAAGTTTCTTCATCTGGACGACCGGTACGAAGTAGCTCAAGATAAAAGCGATCTGGAAAATGCTGTTTATAGAAATCAACACACCCTTGCACTATTTGACGGTTGCCTTTCAAAAGGCCGCGACCAATTTCCCCGCTTTTACCGCCGGATAATACAATCAGGCCTTCAGACATTTCAGCCAACCAGGCTTTGTCAATCACAGGGTGGTGTTGAACATGTCCACGTAAGTACGCTTTTGATATCAATAACGTCAGGTTCTTATAACCTACATTATCCGCCGCAAGCAAAGTCACTTGTGTCAGCTCTTCACCAAACTCGTCCGACTGCATTTTAAAGTCAGCACCAATGATCGGTTTAACACCACTGCCATGCGCCGTACCGTAAAACTTCACCAAACCACATAGGTTGGTAAAGTCGGTCAACGCCATTGCGGGCATACCGAGCTCAGCAACTTTCTTTACGATTGGCGGAACTTTGTTGAGGCCATCCACCATCGAGAAGTCACTATGAACACGCAGGTGGATGAATTTGGGATCTGACATTAACAGGTACCGTGTAACTCTATTTTGTTGGGGATTCTAACCTAAAGAGGTTGGGTTTATAACACCAATTAGATCGTTTGATTATTCTATGCCTAACGCTTTTTTTACTGGCTTAAAACTCTTGCGGTGTTCACTGATCACTCCGTATTGCTCAATCGCTTCAAAGTGCACTTTAGTTGGGTAACCTTTGTGCTTCGCGAAGCCAAATTGTGGATGAAGTTTATCCAACTCTTCCATCTCTTGGTCACGCACGACTTTGGCAATAATTGAAGCCGCACTGATTTCGGCAACACGTAGATCGCCTTTTACTATAGCTTGAGCATCCATTGGCAGCTCCGGACAACGGTTACCATCAATCAACACCAAATCAGGTTGAACCTGTAACCCCGCCACTGCACGCTGCATCGCAACCATAGTCGCCTGCAAAATATTCAGTTGATCGATTTCTTCAGGAGAACAACGCCCGACCGCCCACGCCAATGCTTTTTCTTTGATTTCAGGAAGCAGCGCCATGCGTTTCTTTTCGGTCAATTTTTTCGAATCGTTCAACCCTTCAATAGGATTGTTAGGATCAAGGATAACCGCAGCGGTGACGACGTCTCCTACCAAAGGGCCACGTCCGACCTCGTCGACTCCGGCCACAAGCTGATAACCTTGCGGATATTCAAACGGAGGGAGTTCAACTTTGGTTTTGGTCGCTTTTGGTTTAACAGCCATGATAAATCTCTATTTCTCAATCAGTTTTAGAACCGCGTTTGCGGCTTGTTGGTCCGCATCTTTACGAATCCAATGATGCATTTCCGTAAACTTATCTAACATCGGTTTATTGTCGCTTTCCAATAAGCGAGAAACCTCAGTAAACAAATTGTCTGGTGTGCACTCATCTTGTAGATATTCTTTGACGAGCTCATCATCCGCCAAGATATTCGGCAATGACACATACTTCGTTTTCAATAGACGTTTAGCTAAAAAAGCAGTAAATGCATTCACACGATAACCCACCACCATTGGACGCTTGAGAAGCATACACTCCAACGCTACGGTACCGGAGGCCAACATCACGGCATCGGATGCGGTGATGACGTTGCGTGCGGTGTCATCAACTAACTTGAAGTCCAACTCTGGCGCTAGCTCTTTCCATGCTTGTTCAAACTGCTCACGGCGTTTTTGATTAACAAGCGCGACAACAAACCCCAGTTCTGGAAATTTGTTATGGAGTAACTTGCAGGTTTCAATAAATGGCTCTGAGAGCATTTTTAACTCGCTACCACGACTGCCTGGCAGGACAGCAAGCCACTTTTTATCTTGTTCTAAACCAAGCAACTCACGTGCAGGCGCTTGTTCTGATTCTAGTGGGATGGCATCAGCCAAGGTATGACCAATGAATTCGCAAGGCACATTAAATTTGTCGTAGAACGCTTTTTCAAACGGAAGAAATGCTAGCACCAAGTTCGTTGCCGCTTCTATCTTAAAGATGCGCTTCTGACGCCAAGCCCAAACAGACGGACTCACGTAATGAACGGTTTTAATGCCCGCTTGCTTGAGGTCAAGCTCCAGGCGTAAGTTGAAGTCAGGAGCATCGATCCCGATGAAAACATCAGGCGGATTCTGAGTAAAATACTGAACGAGTTCAGCTTTCACTTTAAGAAGTCTCGGTAAGCGGCCTAAAACCTCGACTAATCCCATCACCGCAAGCTCTTCCATATCAAACAGAGACTCGCAACCTTGGGCTATCATTTTCGGACCGCCAATGCCTACGAACTCTGCGTCTGGATATTGTTGCTTTACTGCTTTGATAAAGCCTTCACCTAGCGTATCGCCAGACAATTCTCCGGCAATGATGCCAATACGTAATGGTCTTTCCATATCTACTTCGCTATTTTTCCTGTGCGCTATGGATAACGGTTTGCCTTATCCATAAAACACAAAAAGATCGTAACCTCAAATTCGGTCACGATCTTTTTATTTATTGGTTCATTCGCCAATTAACGAATAATGCCACGTTCCGTCGTTTCCAGAATATCTGAGAAACGCTTCACTGCTGGCCACTCTTGAGCCATTTCAGCTAGAATAGGCTTCACTTCTTCTAGCGTCTTACCTGAACGGTAGATTTCTTTATACGCTTTTTGTAGCGCACGAATCTCTGGTTTCTCAAAGCCATTACGCTTCAAGCCAACAAGGTTCAAGCCGAAAGGTGTGGCGTGGTTACCTTGCGCGAGTACGTAAGCTGGGACATCTTGCACCACTGCTGAACAGCCTCCAATGTACGCGTAAGCGCCCACTGTACAAAACGGATGAATCGCAGACAGTGCCATCACACCGGCATAATCATCAACAGTAACGTGACCACCAAGAATCGAGTTATTACCGATATGAGTGTGGTTACCAATAACAACATCATGCGCAACGTGTGCATTCACACACAATAAGTTGTCATCACCAATGATCGTGGTTGCTTTGTCTTGCACTGTGCCGCGGTGAACTTGGACCGCTTCACGAATGACGTTACGATCACCGATAACCACAGTTGTGTCTTCACCACCGTATTTTTTGTCTTGGTTTTCTTCACCAATGACAGCATGTGGGAAAATACGGTTATCTTTGCCAATAGTTGTGTGACCTTTGATCACAACGTGAGACATCACTTCTGTGCCTTCACCAATTTCAACCGTAGAGGTGATGTACGTAAAAGGACCTACTGTTACGTTAGCACCAATTTTGGCGCCCTCTTCTACCACCGCTGCCGGGTGGATTTTAGCGGTTTCATGAATCATATTAAAACTCTCGACGAGCACACTTCAGTTCTGCAGAACATACCACTTCGCCGTCAACTTTTGCTACACCGCTAAATGCAGCAATGCCGCGACGTTCTTTCAGAAATTCTACCTCAATAACCAATTGGTCGCCCGGAACCACTGGTTTACGGAATTTCGCGCCGTCTACGCTTGCAAAGTAGTACAGTTCATTTTCTGTTGGTGCACCAAATGATTTAAATGCAAGTAAGCCTGTTGCCTGAGCCATTGCTTCTAAAATCAAAACACCTGGGAATACTGGTAGTTGAGGAAAGTGACCTGTGAACTGAGGTTCGTTAACCGACACGTTTTTAATCGCGTGAAGGTACTTCTCTTCTTGGAAGTCTATCACTCGGTCGATCAATAAGAATGGGTAGCGATGAGGTAGTAGCTCTTGAATTTCAGAGATGTTCATCGTTTTCTTTTCAGTAGTCAAAGTCGTCTTCCTATATCAATT
>NZ_JAWOVM010000151.1:0-5282 GCF_033339895.1 Vibrio sp. 1751 | reverse complement strand
CAGTTGGAAGTGTATGGCTTCCCTCGTGTGAAGAGAAACTCAGGTTATGTTGTCTTCGAGTGTTACCAAGATGGAGATGCCGACAAACTTGCGAGAGGTTTAGACTTTAAGTCTTTAATTTTTGCTCGACAAATGTTTGCGGTAGCAGCTGAGTTTCAATCGTTGCCAAGTGATGACCGCATTAGTCCAATTTTGAATGAACTAGCAGACATTGAAGCATTCCCTCGTTGTGGTGATTTGAGAATTGAAACGCCAGATACAAATGAAGCGAAAGAGCTACTGAAATTCTGCCGTAAGTTTACCGTCCCAATGCGTCAAGCGTTGCGCGGCAAAGGCTTAATGCTGAACAAAGATAACGCGAAAAAACCAGTACTGCACATTTGCTTTGTTGAGCCTGGCCACTGTTACGTTGGTTACTCTTACACTGACAACAACTCACAGTTCTTCATGGGTATCCCTCGCCTTAAATTCCCAGCAGACGCTCCAAGTCGTTCAACACTTAAACTGGAAGAAGCATTTCATGTCTTTATTCCACGTGAAGAGTGGGATGAGCGTTTGGCACCAGGTATGTGGGGTGTGGATTTAGGTGCATGTCCAGGCGGTTGGACGTACCAATTAGTGAAGCGCTCAATGTTCGTTCACTGCGTTGATAACGGCATGATGGCAGACAGTTTGATGGAAACTGGCCAGATCAAGCACCATATGGTGGATGGTTTTAAGTTCGAACCAGACCGCAAGAACGTAACATGGATTGTTTGTGACATGGTGGAAAAGCCAGCTCGTGTTGCTCACCTGATGGGACAGTGGCTGTTAAAAGGTTGGGCAAAAGAGGCCATCTTTAACCTTAAGCTGCCAATGAAAGGGCGTTATGACGAAGTGCTGCAAGACCTTGAAAATCTGAAGCAGTTCCTCATTGATAATAAGGTAAAGTTCAAGCTACAAGCTAAACATTTGTATCATGATCGTGAAGAAATCACGATTCATATCCAATGTCTGTCGAATATTTCACCTTACTAACTTTATTCCCCGAGTCTTTTGGGAATAGTGATTAGAATAGAAAAAGCGCCTTCAAATGGCGCTTTTTTAATATCTGAGTGTTTCATGGTGTGAAACTACCATCGGGCACTACTCCGCTTTGTTTGGCCCTAAAAAGCGAATATCTTGCAAGTTAAAGCCTAGTTCTATATCGCACTTTAAAGCGGCGACGAGTTTACATAAACGAGCAGACTCAATGTGCTCATCCAATTTTTTACGGTATTTCGGTACGAGATCTTCACTAGCGTAGGCTGCTTCAATACTCTCAAACTGAGTGAGAATCTCTTTCGCTGCTTTCGGGCCAATTCCAGGTACGCCCGGAACCTGGCTAGAGCTTATCCCTGTTAATCCCCAGTAATCCGCTAGTTGACTTGGTTTTACGCCGAACTCTTTTTCGATAAATGGTTCATCTAACCAACGATGTTGGAAATAATCACGGATTTGTAGGGTAGGGGAAAGCAGCTGGCAGTAACCTTTGTCAGTCGAAACGATGGTGACCTTTTCACCATGGCTGGCCACTTTCGTTGCGAGTGTAGCAACCAAATCATCTGCTTCATCGCCTTCAGACAGCAATGAATCAATACCTTGCTCCCACCACGCTTGTTGAATCGCATCTAACCCTTGCAGTAGTGGCAGAGGCATTGGTTTTCGGTTTTGCTTATAGTCAGGGAGAATTTCAGCGCGCCAACCTCTGTCTTGTTCGTGGTGATCAAAAACTGCGATGATGTGTGTCGGGTTGGCCTCTGACAGAATGCGAGTGAGGGTTCTTTGCGTTGTGGTTATGGTTCTTGCTATGTCGGTTGGATCTGGTTGTGCTGAGTGCACTCGGCGGATCAGGTTTAGGGCATCAATGATAACAAGATGAATAGACATAATGACTTAGCAATAAAAAAGGGGCGTAATGCCCCTAGTGTAACGAATGCTAGCCTGACTATCGACCACCAATTTCCGGGTGAGCGATTCGATAACACGGTTCGTAGTCTGAACCGCCAGGTAATTTCATTCGGTGCTGTTCGACAAAGTCTTTTAGCAACTTATCGAGTTTTTTCATGAGGACTGCGTCGCCATGAATGGTGAAAGGCCCTCTACGTTCTATTTCTCGAATGCCTTCAGCCTTTACGTTACCTGCCACTATGCCAGAGAAGGCTTGACGCAAGTTGGCCGCTAAAACTTGCGGTTCTTGATCTAGGCTTAAATCCAATTGTTCCATCGACTCATGAGTAGGCTCGAATGGCAGTTGGAAGTTTGGCTCAATTTTCAATGACCAGTTAAAGCTGTACGCATCGCCTTTCTCTTTTCGGTGAAGGCGTACCGAGTCCATGGAGCGTTTCATAATACGAGCGACTTCTGCCGGGTCGTCAATGATGATCTCGTAGTGCTTTTGCCCTTCCTCACCAAGTGTGTCGCGAATGAACTCATCAATAGAGCGGAAGTACTCTTCACTCTCTTTTGGTCCTGTTAATACGATAGGCATTGGCTGATCGGCGTTATCCGGGTGCATCATGATGCCAAGAATGTACAGTAGCTCTTCCGCTGTGCCCGGGCCACCTGGGAAAATAACGATACCATGAGCCATACGGACGAAGGCTTCCAAGCGCTTTTCGATGTCGGGCATGATGACCAGTTCATTTACTATTGGGTTTGGTGGCTCGGCCGCAATAATCGAGGGCTCGGTTAAACCAAGATAACGTTGCTGAGTATAACGTTGCTTTGCGTGCCCAATCGCTGCACCTTTCATCGGCCCTTCCATTGCGCCAGGGCCGCAACCTGTACAGATGTTAAGTTCACGCAGGCCCAGTTCGTTACCCACTTCACGTGTGTACTGATACTCCACTCCATTGATAGAGTGACCACCCCAACATACGACAAGATTCGGTGCGATACCTGGAGTTAATGCTCTGGCATTACGAAGAATGCCGAACACGAGGTTCGTAATGTGAATTGGGTTAGTAAGGTTGAGCCGCTGGGCGTCTGCCAAATGCATGTTTACGTAAACGATATCACGCAATACGGAGAACAGATGTTCTTGGATACCTTTAATTATTTCGCCGTCAACAAAAGCGTGCTCTGGCGGATTAGTCAGCTCAAGCTTAATACCACGCTCACGACGCACGACGTTGACATCAAACGATTGGTATTTATCGAGCAGTTCTTTCGAGTTATCGGTATGGCTACCGGAGTTCAACACCGCTAATGTGCAATTACGGTACAGCTGATAAAGTTCACTCGAGGCTGTGTTCTTTAAGCGCTCTACTTCTAGTTGAGATAGCAAGTCCATGCTACCAGCGGGGCTTATATGGGTAATCATAACGCCTCCTTGTGTTGCATTAATTTGAGGGAAAGTACCAACTTACCTTTTTGGTGTTATACGTATGGTTTGATGAAAGGTAGTTGGCCGATTTGGTTTTATGGTTATCAACTCCCAAGCAACCTCAAGATGATACATTTGCCTTTTATAAATACATCATCTTGAAGTGACTTGGGTTTTTACAGCTTAGCAGACTAAAAGGGAAGAAATGTGATAACTCGTTGAAAATGGGTGGTTATAAAGCGTAGATTGCACCAAATTTGGTTTGTTTGCTCGCTTTTTGTACGAATTCTAGCTCCAGTTAAGCTGGTTTGTTCCACGTTTTTTAGCGTCCGCAAGCATCTTGCCAAGACGATCGAGCACATACTCTGGCGTATCGGACTCTTTGAAAGACGTCGATACAGCAGCTAAGGTAATCATGATATTTTGCTCACGGAACTTAAAGGGTAATTGGCTAATATCACGCTGGATATGCTTAATCAGATCCAGTGTGTATTCTTCAGATTGTTCCGGGACAAGTAGAATAAACTCCTCGCCACCAAAGCGAGCCACTGTTTCCGTTTCTGATACGCGTTTATTAATAGTACGAGCGATGATCTTCAGCGCTTTATCGCCAGCCGTATAACCATAGCTATCATTCACCGCTTTGAAGTTGTCTACATCAAACAGCACAACACGAAGGTTTTGTTGAGAGCGAATCCAACGGCGATACTCTAGCTCTAGTCGATCGTTAAATGCAGTGCGGTTATAAACTTTAGTCAGCGGGTCGAGCAACATACGCTGAGCTTGGTCATCTAAGCGTCGACGATAATCTTGCGTAGTTTCAAATACCGCTTCGAGTTGGTTCTTACTGTAACTTAACCGCTCTTGCAGCGCTTGCTCTCGCTCTTCCGTCATTTTCAGTCGCTCTGTCAGCGACGCCATTTTTTCGAGAAGAGGCGTGATTTCTTTTTTCACAACCGCGATATCTTGAGCTTGATTAAGTGACTTTTGGCTTAATTCAACCAAGCTGTTCATTTCTGTGTTGAGCTCTTGGCGGTGTTCAAAGTAGGTATGATGCTGGTCGACGTTCTGATGAACGGTTTTTAGGTTACTTGCGAGAGAAGTGTTCAGCTGATCAAGGAATTGGCTAGACGCCTCGCGCTCGAACTTTGTTGCTTCGACAACCAATTTCAGCGTTGAGAGCGTAAGCTCAATGAGAGACTCGGCACTCACGCCAAGGAGCAACTTAGCGCGAATATCCAGCAATCTATCGCCTGATTCTCCCTCGAAATCCAGCTCTGTAATAGTATGTTGGAGGTCGCTGGCTAAGCACTCAAGCTGAGATCTGTCGGGATTGTTTTCAAATTCACTAAGATGTAGACGTGAATTAGACGTGATGATTTTCAGAGCGCGTTCGTAAATACTCAGTAGCTTAGTGGCTTGATCAGCTTTATTGCTGGCGTGAACTTCAGAGAAACTCATCAGGTTCCGTAGTTCACGTTTTAACTGCGCAGGTAAGCCCGTGACACGTTGCAGTGTTTCACCACTGTGCTTGATTTGTTCGTCAAGGTAACCGTTTTGTTTATCCATCGTCTTCGACTGCTGTTTGAGCATCCTCTCTAATACCGCTAAACGCGGGATAAGAGTGCTGATATCTTTTTGATGTTGCAGCTCTTGTTGGATTTCAAATAGGTAGTTGGATACCTGAGTATTCGAACCCTGGCAAGCTGAAGACAATGATGCCACAACGCGTTTAAGAACTTGTTGTTCACGTTTGAATTTGAGTGAAGTATCACGATGAGTCAGTCTGAGTTGGTCAAGTTGACAACTCAGCTGATGCAGCTGCGACTGAATATCGGATTCCAAGATTCCCATGAAGTGACTACGGTTAAGTCCATGTACTACTGACAATTATCTGATAATAACAAAAAACTTTATAGCGTCATTAGTTATTACG
>NZ_JAWOVM010000150.1:0-5343 GCF_033339895.1 Vibrio sp. 1751 | reverse complement strand
TCGCGAAATTTCGCAGTCGCGACGCCAGAGACCGAGGGTTAGATCATGCCTAGCATTCACCTTCCGGCCGCCCGCTAAATATCTCCTTTTGGGTTGTTAATAAAACATCCAATAAGTTGACTGTGCGTGAAAAAGAAAGTTTTGTGTGATGGCGTTGAAGATCGCACCGTTAAGCTCTTATGTGGGATGGTGCAGAGCTCGACGACTACCGATAAAACGCAACCGCCGCAAACAGACAAGAAAAAGCCCCAACTGATAACAGTTGGGGCTTCAGTATTGTGATTGGTGGAGCAATAGCACCCTGAACCCAAAACCTTCTCGCTCAACCGGTAGTGGCTGATAACAACTCGTGAGGGCTATTGCGGGTTAAGCATTTAGCGATGTCTAGGGCCAGACTGGACGTCTGAACGCAAGCCGCTGATACTGTACATAACCACAGTATCAGCGGAGGATACCCATGTCGCTGGCAAGGAACGCCACGGCGAGTCAATCGCCCACTCAAACAAACGGTTACGAACGCCACCAACCCGACCAGACGCTGCTCTACCAGCTGGTTGAGCAGCACTACCCAGCCTTCAAAGCCTCACTCGAAGCCCAAGGTCAACACCTGCCTCGCTACATCCAACAAGAATTCAACGACCTCCTCCAATGTGGCCGTCTGGAGTATGGTTTCATGCGGGTTCGCTGCGAGGATTGTCATCACGAGCGTCTGGTCGCCTTCAGCTGTAAACGACGCGGCTTTTGCCCTAGCTGCGGTGCCCGCCGGATGGCCGAGAGTGCGGCGCTGCTGATAGACGAAGTCTTCCCCAAGGAGCCCATTCGCCAGTGGGTGCTCAGCTTTCCTTTCCAGCTACGCTTTTTGCTGGCTCGCCATCCCCAGCTGATGGGCCAGGTCTTGAGTATCGTCTATCGTACACTCTCAACTCATCTGATCAAAAAAGCCGGTTACACCAAAGCCTCTGCACAAACTGGCTCAGTGACTCTTATCCAACGCTTTGGCTCCGCGCTAAATCTCAATGTCCACTACCACATGCTGTTTCTCGATGGTGTCTATGCCGAAGATGACTATGGCAAGCAACGCTTCCATCGTGTCAAGGCACCCACTTACGATGAGCTGAATACGCTCGCTCACACCCTCAGCCATCGCATCGCTCGCTGCATGGAAAAGCGTGGGATTTTGGAGCGTGATGCCGAGAATACGTGGTTGACACTGGAAGAGGGCGAAGACGATACGCTGACTCAATTACATGGTGCTTCGGTTACGTATCGCATTGCCGTCGGCCCCCAGCAAGGGCGCAAAGTCTTCACCCTGCAAACCTTGCCAGGGCGTGAGGATAAAGCCGACTCAAGCAGTCGAGTAGCCAACCATGCTGGTTTCTCGCTACACGCCGGTGTGATGGCCGAAGCGCATCAGCGGGATAAGCTTGAGCGCTTGTGTCGCTACATTAGTCGGCCAGCGGTTTCAGAAAAACGTCTGGCATTAACCGCCAATGGGCAGGTGCGTTACGAGCTCAAAACTCCGTACCGCAATGGCACCACCCATGTGATCTTCGAGCCGCTGGACTTCATCGCCAAACTCGCTGCGTTGGTACCTAAGCCGCGAGTCAACCTCACACGCTTCCACGGCGTCTTTGCACCGAACAGCAAACACCGAGTTCAAGTAACACCCGCCAAGCGGGGCAAGAAGCCCGACAAATCGGAAGGTCTCGATACTAACTGGCGTGACAAGAGTCCTGCAGAGCGCCACCGCGCCATGACCTGGATGCAACGCCTCAAGCGAGTCTTCAATATTGATATTGAAGTCTGCGAACACTGCGGCGGTCACGTCAAAGTGATTGCCAGCATCGAAGATCCGAAGGTCATTGAGCAGATTCTCAAGCATCTGAAACAGAAAACAGCCAAGGCGAATGCCGCCAAGCAGCGTGAGCTGCCACCAGAACGAGCGCCGCCACTGACTCCCAGCCTGTTCGATCCATCACAGAGTCGTCTCTTTGACTGACGACCCCAAATCCAACACTGCTCAACACTGCCAACTTTTAAACGGGGCGGTGGGGCAGTTTGTATCTCTCGAGCTATCAGGCTAGAGATTTTACCGCCAAATCGAACCTTATTAGAGCGGTTTAGGCTGGACCGGCAGTTAAAATTGGGGCTTGAGCGGTAAACGAGTGAGGGAATTTCAGGTAAGATACTTCGGATGAGGAGCAAAAAGGTGGTTTATACTTCCTATACCCAAATTGCTTAATTAATGTTAAAGCTTCTCCAGCAATTCCCCTGCCTTGAGCACTTTGCTTAATCATGTAACCTACTTCGGCTATTCGCGCCTTGTGATTAATGACCTTCAATCCAATACTGCCCAGCTTTTCTCCTGATGATATGTCCTCAATACCAAATGAAAGCCAGTGATCACTTTCAAACTGCCAAGATTGAGATTTTAACTCAAACGCTGCCACAGCTTCTTGATAAGTTAGAGGCTCATACACATGCTCCATCATAATGGGGCACATTGATATTTCTATGAACAACTGTCTATCTGAACTATCAAATGGTGATAGTTTTATTCTACTACCTCTTAGCTCCACTATTTTTCCTTTGCTTTATTTGTCTATTTGTCAGAAGTCTTATCGGATGATGCTAATTTTTGTGTATGAAGGAGTAAACTAACGTCTCCAACCTGACCATGCCCAGGCACTACAGTGACTATATCTGGATAGCGTTGCAGCACTCTTTGAATAGAGTTCGACCATTCGCCTATATTTGCATCTCCAGTGTAACCTAGACTTTTATTACGGAGGCTTTTAACAAAGCAACCGCCAAATAATAGCTTTTCATTCGGTAACCAAACAACGATGTTATCTTCAGTATGGCCTGGGCCAGGATAATACACTGTCGCAATGCCGTTGAAAATTTTGAGTTCATTGCTCGATATTTCAGTATTCGAAATTTCTTTGTTATTGAGTTTAAGAAGTTGATTAGTGAGTGAAGTGGCATAAGTGTTAACTTTTAAATCATTTAAAAGTGGTAAATCACCACTCGCATCTTCATGAAAGTGAGTTACTATTGCGCTTTTTAGTACGAGACCTCTATCTTCAATCCATTCAATAAGTTGATTGGTTGCTTTGGTCGTCCAAGGAGTGTCAATCAGGTATGCCGCATCTCCATCGACTACAATTAAGCCAGACGCGCCAATAAACCCCCAAGGCTCAACATGTTTATATGAGATATGCTGATAGATATTATCGGTTAATTGTTTAACCTCCAGCGTTTTAGTGTCTGTATTGTTTGCTGCTGTTACAAAAGGAACAAAAAGAGTAATGAGCAGAATATTTTTTATCAGAAAATTCATTATTGACGACCTCTGAACGTCATTAAAAATGTGCAATTATGAGCTTGTAACGTCTATTACATTGAATCAAATTAAGTTGTTCATAGCGACTAAGTAGAGACATTTATCTTAAGTAACCTTATATGCGTTTGTAATCTTTTAATGCATTGAGACATGGAGCAAATGCTAAGAATAGCGTATCTTTTATGCTTTTGCAAGTAGTTCAAAGTTTCGGCAAGTTGAACAAGACGTTAAGGCAATTGAAGTTTCTCTTTCTGCTCGTATAGGTGTTTCCGTTCTTGATACTCAAAATGGAGAATACTGGGATTACAATGGCAATCAGCGCTTCCCGTTGACAAGTACTTTTAAAACAATAGCTTGCGCTAAATTACTATATGATGCTGAGCAAGGAAAAGTTAATCCCAATAGTACAGTCGAGATTAAGAAAGCAGATCTTGTGACCTATTCCCCTGTAATAGAAAAGCAAGTAGGGCAGGCAATCACACTCGATGATGCGTGCTTCGCAACTATGACTACAAGTGATAATACTGCGGCAAATATCATCCTAAGTGCTGTAGGTGGCTCCAAAGGCGTTACTGATTTTTTAAGACAAATTGGGGACAAAGAGACTCGTCTAGACCGTATTGAGCCTGATTTAAATGAAGGTAAGCTCGGTGATTTGAGGGATACGACAACTCCTAAGGCAATAGCCAGTACTTTGAATAAATTTTTATTTGGTTCAGCGCTATCTGAAATGAACAAAAAAAAATTAGAGTCTTGGATGGTGAACAATCAAGTCACTGGTAATTTACTACGTTCAGTATTGCCGGCGGGATGGAACATTGCGGATCGTTCAGGTGCTGGCGGATTTGGTGCTCGGAGTATTACAGCAGTTGTGTGGAGTGAGCATCAAGCCCCAATTATTGTGAGCATCTATCTAGCTCAAACACAGGCTTCAATGGCAGAGCGAAATGATGCGATTGTTAAAATTGGTCGTTCAATTTTTGACGTTTATACATCACAGTCGCGCTGATAAGGCTAACAAGGCCATCAAGTTGACGGCTTTTCCGTCGCTTGTTTTGTGGCTTAACGCTACGCTACCACAAAACAATCAACTACAAAGCCGCAACTTATGGCGGCGTTAAACATCATGAGGGAAGCGGTGATCGCCGAAGTATCGACTCAACTATCAGAGGTAGTTGGCGTCATCGAGCGCCATCTCGAACCGACGTTGCTGGCCGTACATTTGTACGGCTCCGCAGTGGATGGCGGCCTGAAGCCACACAGTGATATTGATTTGCTGGTTACGGTGACCGTAAGGCTTGATGAAACAACGCGGCGAGCTTTGATCAACGACCTTTTGGAAACTTCGGCTTCCCCTGGAGAGAGCGAGATTCTCCGCGCTGTAGAAGTCACCATTGTTGTGCACGACGACATCATTCCGTGGCGTTATCCAGCTAAGCGCGAACTGCAATTTGGAGAATGGCAGCGCAATGACATTCTTGCAGGTATCTTCGAGCCAGCCACGATCGACATTGATCTGGCTATCTTGCTGACAAAAGCAAGAGAACATAGCGTTGCCTTGGTAGGTCCAGCGGCGGAGGAACTCTTTGATCCGGTTCCTGAACAGGATCTATTTGAGGCGCTAAATGAAACCTTAACGCTATGGAACTCGCCGCCCGACTGGGCTGGCGATGAGCGAAATGTAGTGCTTACGTTGTCCCGCATTTGGTACAGCGCAGTAACCGGCAAAATCGCGCCGAAGGATGTCGCTGCCGACTGGGCAATGGAGCGCCTGCCGGCCCAGTATCAGCCCGTCATACTTGAAGCTAGACAGGCTTATCTTGGACAAGAAGAAGATCGCTTGGCCTCCCGCGCAGATCAGTTGGAAGAATTTGTTCACTACGTGAAAGGCGAGATCACCAAGGTAGTCGGCAAATAATGTCTAACAAGAGACTATGGCGTCAATAGTTAATTTTTGAGGCTATCTGTATCCCACATAACACCATCTCTTAGCATTG
>NZ_JAWOVM010000149.1:0-5401 GCF_033339895.1 Vibrio sp. 1751 | reverse complement strand
TTACGAGCATCTTTTTTAGACATGTACTCTGTGCAATCGAAATCTTTAACAAGACCTGCAAAACGAGTTGAGAAGTTCGTAGTATCAAAGTGCTCGATATTTACGATACCACTTTGACCTTCTAGCAGGGCTTTCCAAGATGATTCTACTGTGTTGCCTACCGGTGACAACATACCCATGCCAGTGACAACTACACGACGCTTGGACACGATATAATTCTCCGGGAATTGAATATTTCTATGAGAGGATAGAAGAAGTTAGAAAGAACACAGGCGGTCTAGGAGACCGCCTGGGAGAGCTAATTACTGAGCGCTGTTTACGTAGTCGATTGCAGCTTGAACAGTAGTGATCTTCTCAGCTTCTTCGTCAGGAATCTCAGTGTCGAATTCCTCTTCTAGAGCCATAACTAGTTCTACAGTGTCTAGAGAATCAGCACCTAGATCGTCAACGAAAGAAGCTTCGTTTTTAACTTCTGCTTCGTCTACACCTAGCTGTTCAACAATGATTTTCTTTACGCGTTCTTCGATGTTGCTCATTTTTCTTTTCCTTTACAGATTTCGCCTAATGCGATGATTCCGTAGTTTATTCGAACTATTGAAAGTTGCAAGGGGGTCCTTGCTGGTCAAACCACAAAATTAGCGAATTTAACCGAATTTCAATACATTTTTGACTTAAATCATGCACAAATCTTGCGCATAAGCATGACAAGTTCATGACAGTTAACTGCAACTATAGGCTATTTTTCACAATGTAAAATAGCTTATTTTGCATAAACTGTCGCATTAAACCATGTACATGCCACCATTTACATGCAAAGTTTCACCAGTAATGTACGCTGCTTCAGGAGAAGCAAGGAAAACTACTGCTGATGCAATTTCACGTGGGTCACCTAAACGACCTGCTGGCACGTTCGACAAAGTTGCCGCACGTTGGTCATCATTTAGTGCCTTAGTCATGTCAGTTTCGATGAAACCAGGAGCAACAGTGTTCACTGTTACACCACGAGACGCAACTTCACGAGCCATTGATTTAGTAAAACCAATCACGCCCGCTTTCGCTGCTGCGTAGTTAGTTTGACCTGCGTTACCCATGGTACCAACAACAGAGCCTACGTTGATGATACGACCCGCACGTTTTTTCATCATGCCGCGTAAAACCGCTTTAGACATGCGGTAGATTGGCGTTAGGTTGGTATCGATGATGTCGTTCCACTCATCATCTTTCATGCGCATCAATAGGTTGTCACGAGTAATACCAGCGTTATTCACCAGAATATCGATCACACCAAATTCTTCGTTGATCGTTTTTAATGTCGCTTCGATAGACTCGACATCAGTCACGTTAAGCGCTAAGCCTTTACCGTTATCACCAAGATACTCGCTGATAGCAGCCGCACCACTTTCAGAAGTAGCAGTACCGATAACCGTAGCACCTCGCTCGACAAGAAGTTCCGCGATCGCGCGGCCAATACCACGGCTTGCGCCGGTAACTAGCGCGATCTTACCTTCTAGATTCATCATGTTGTGTTTCCTTTTCTTATCGCAAATTTATCGCTTGATGGATTACTTCGCAGCGTCTAGCGATGCTATATCATTCACTGCTGCTGCAGTTAGCGTTTTCACGATACGTTTTGTTAGACCTGTTAAAACTTTACCAGGACCAAGCTCAAGAAGATTTTCTACGCCTTGTTCGTGCATCAGTTCAACTGTTTCAGTCCAACGAACTGGGCTATGTAGCTGACGAACAAGCGCATCTTTGATTTTTGCAGGATCTGTCTCAGCAACCACATCAACGTTGTTGATAACTGGCAGCTGTGGTGAGTTAAATTCGATAGACTCGAGAGCTACAGCAAGTTTTTCCGCTGCTGGCTTCATAAGTGCACAGTGTGAAGGTACTGAAACAGGAAGAGGAAGCGCACGCTTCGCACCAGCTTCTTTACATAGCGCACCAGCTCGCTCTACTGCGTCTTTGCTACCAGCGATAACGACTTGACCAGGCGAGTTAAAGTTTACTGGAGAGACCACTTCGCCTTGCGCTGCGTCTTCACACGCTTTTGCAATCGCATCATCAGCCAAACCGATAATCGCGTACATTGCGCCAGTACCAGCTGGTACTGCTTCTTGCATAAGTTGACCACGTAATTCAACCAGCTTGATGGCTTCTTTAAAGTCAATAACACCCGCACATACAAGTGCTGAGTACTCACCTAGGCTGTGACCGGCTAGGTTTGCTGGTTGCTCTAAGCCAAGTTCCTGCCATACACGCCAGATTGCAACAGATGAAGCTAGCAAAGCTGGTTGAGTACGGAAAGTCTCGTTTAAATCTTCTGCAGGTCCATTTTGAACAAGCGCCCATAGATCGTAACCTAGTGCGTCAGATGCTTCTGCAAATGTTTGTTTTACTACGTCATATTGTTCGCCTAGTTCTGCAAGCATACCTACAGCTTGAGAACCTTGACCTGGAAATACGATAGCAAACTTGCTCATGTTGTTTTCCTTTAAGCAAAGTAAAAAGAAATAAGATGCACCAAGTGCACCTTAAATTTTGAATTCTTGTGAAACTTAGAACTTCACAAGGGCCGAGCCCCAAGTGAATCCGCCGCCAAACGCTTCAAGAAGCAGAGTTTGACCGCGTTTAATACGACCATCACGTACCGCTTCATCTAGTGCTGTTGGCACCGTCGCAGCTGATGTGTTGCCGTGTTTATCAAGTGTAATCACGACTTGGTCTAGTGACATCGAAAGTTTCTTCGCTGTCGCTGAAATAATGCGGTAGTTCGCTTGGTGCGGCACTAGCCAGTCTAGTTCAGACTTATGCATGTTGTTGGCTTCAAGCGTATCTTTTACTAGTTTCGATAGCTGAGTGACAGCGACTTTGAATACTTCGTTCCCAGCCATATGAAGCCATTTATCCGCATCTTGCCCCCGCACAGGTACAGGTAGGCTTAGAAGCTCTCCGAATTGACCATCCGAGTATATGTGGGTAGAGATAATGCCAGGCTCTTGGCTAGCGCCTACGACAACGGCTCCGGCACCATCACCAAATAGGATAATGGTTGAACGGTCTGTCGGATCACACGTTTTAGACAAAGCATCTGAACCAATCACAAGTACGTTTTTGCACATACCAGATTTGATATGTTGGTCTGCAACAGATAATGCGTACACAAAACCAGAACAAGCAGCGGCTAAGTCAAAAGCTGGACAACCTTTAATGCCAAGCTTTGCCTGCACCTGACACGCAGATGAAGGGAAAGTATGGCTACTGCTCGTTGTGGCTACGATAATCAGGTCGATATCGTTTTTATCAATACCCGCCATATCGATAGCGTTTTCAGCTGCGTAGAATGCCATGTCTGCTACAGTCTCGTTTTCTGCAGCAATTCGACGCTCTTTAATACCCGTGCGAGCAACGATCCACTCATCACTTGTATCTACCATTTTCTCTAGATCTGCGTTTGTACGCACCTGAGATGGCAGGTAGCTGCCAGTACCTAAAATTTTGCTATACATGAAGACTAATAATGCCTCTCGAGTAAAACCGCTTCCAAACGATCGCTAATACGGCTTGGTACTTGTCGTTTGACCTCGTGTACTGCCTCGCCAAGTGCATTGACAATCGCAGATACATCCGCACTTCCATGGCTTTTTATGACAATGCCGCGCAATCCTAGCAAACTTGCGCCGTTATACTGGTCGGGGTTCAGTGTTTTTAGTTCATTAAACAGCCTAGAAAACAACTTTCTAGCTATCCAACCCTTTATCGTTGATGCCATTATGCTGGTTTTAATTTTTTCGATAAAAAGTTGAGCTGTTCCCTCACTGGCTTTTAAGCATACGTTGCCGACAAATCCATCACAAACAATGACGTCCGCAACATCATGCAAAATTTGATTACCTTCAATATAACCGACAAAGTTAATCGCATCGGTCTGAGAAAGCATTTCTGCGCAACGTTTGACTAAATCGTTACCTTTAATCTCTTCTGCGCCAATATTGAGTACAGCAACGCGAGGAGGACGACCCAAGTGTTCTTCAGCTAATGCACTGCCCATTACAGCAAATTGGAACAAGCTATCAGCATCGCACGATACATTCGCCCCCAGATCTAGCATCCAAGTGCGCTTTCCGGTAATCGTCGGTAAAGCGGAAACTAAAGCAGGACGTTCAATGCCAGGAAGTAGCTTAAGAATGAAACGCGATAGTGCCATTAATGCACCGGTGTTGCCACCACTAACACAAGCATCCGCTTTCTGCTCAGAAACCAAATCGATAGCCATACGCATAGAACTATTTTGGCTATTACGCAACGCCAATGAAGGTTTTTCTGAGTTCGAGATAACTTTCTCGCTGTGAAGAATAGTCAAGCGGGAACTGGTCGAGGTACCGAGTTGAGATAATTGAGACGTGATCAGAGATTGATCACCAATAAGAATCACTTTTAGCTCTGGGAAATGAGACAGTGCCTGCACGGCGGCAGGCACTGTTACGCGTGGACCGAAATCCCCGCCCATTGCATCAAGTGCAACGGTAATACTTTGCAAAGGTTCAACCTTACTTGTTGATAACCTTTTGACCACGGTAGTAACCTTCAGCAGTTACGTTGTGGCGTAGGTGAGTTTCACCAGAAGTCGCGTCTACAGATAGAGCAGCTGTAGTTAGCGCATCGTGTGAACGACGCATACCGCGCTTAGAACGAGTTTTACGGTTTTTCTGTACGGCCATTGACCCTACTCCTATACTATTGGGTTAAAAACCTGAAGAAGAATCGGCTACCACACCTATTACTTTTTCAGACTTTTCAAAACGTCGAATGGATTCGGTTTTTCTTCCTCAATTTCTTCAGGAATCTCACCAAAAACCATGTTATTTGAATCAACGCTACAATCCGCTTCATCGTGCATCGCAATTTGAGGTAATGCTAAGATGAACTCGTCTTCAACAAGTTGTATGAGGTCTAATTCACCATATTCATTTAGATCTACCAAATCATAAATTTCTGGTGCTTCCTGTTCTGTTTTCTCACCGTAGTAAGGAGTAGAAAGGAATTCAACTTCGCACTCATGTGCGAATACCTCATTACAACGCTGACACTCTAAATCGACTTCGATGTTAGCTTTACCAGAGATAACAACGAGTCGCTGTTCATCCATCCCAAATGACAATGAGACTTCTGCGTCGCGTTTTACGCCTTCAGTTGTTTCCACTAAGCGCTTGAAAAGACTAGCTTGGATGATGCCATCGTAATCCAATCGTTTCTGTGCAGCTTTAGCTGGGTCAACCGTTCGCGGTATTTTTACCTTTTGCATAGGGCGCGAATATTATCTTCCAAATCAAAATTAGTCAAAGAAAAAGGCAAAAAAGTTGTACTTTTTTACGCTTAACATACAGAGCATTAGCCA
>NZ_JAWOVM010000148.1:0-5640 GCF_033339895.1 Vibrio sp. 1751 | reverse complement strand
TAAGTAACAGGAATACGACGCTTTTCACCGAACTGTGCGATCAGCTTCCCGTCTTGACTAAACACCTTCATAGGTGTTTGTAATTCAACGTCTTTTAGAGTTGCAACATCTGGCAATTCAGGCTTCACATACTGATAGAAGCCAAATATTGTGGTGACTCCAAGAATTATGCAAATCAATGTTAAAAATAATAAACGCTTTATGAACTTCACCGGAGAATCCCTGATTGGTTGAGGCTGTGTAACGGCAAACCCTTGTACTCTTAGGTCAAAAATTTAGCACATAAGAGATATTAACTCTTATTTGGATGCTAATAACAACCTTTGCACGAAGAAATTTCGGAGCGAGAGTAAGAGATGGATAAGCTAATCGTTACCGGCATCGATATAGGCCATAACAGCCTCAAAGCCGTAGTACTTAAACCCACAGGCAACAATTACGCTCTGTTGGGTTACAAAGAAATATTACTAAAGGAAGGTATTGTCGCTGAAAATAACACCATAAATCATCAAGAAATTGTAAAGACCCTCAAGCAGATAAAAAAAGAACTGCCTTTTGGCGCTAAAAAAGTTGCGATTTCAGTTCCTGATAACTCGGTAATTAGCAAGAAACTGCAAATAGAACAAAATCTTGAAGAGAGTGAAGTTGAGTTTGCAGTGATACAAGCCTTTTCTCATCAATCGCCATTCCCTGTCGAAGAGCTGAGTTTAGACTTCGTTCGTCTTCGCGCTGAGGGCGGGCAGAGTGGCAGTGATAGCTATCAAGTGTTTGCGACAAGAAAAGATGTGGTAGAAGGCCGAGTCGATGCATTACAAAAGTCCGGACTAAAACCTGTTTTAGTGGACGTGCATTCGCAAAGCCTTGGTCATATCTGGAAGCTCACCGCCGATCGCTTTCCTGACAAAAACAAATACTGCTTACTCGATATTGGCACCTTATCGAGCTCCTTCACCATGTTTACCGAACAAGGTGAACTGTTTCACAAAGAGTTTGCTTACGGCACACGCGGAGCAAACAGCGCTTCTCCAGTCGATTTTCTGTCCGATGATGCTCAGGAGAAAACAGAGCTGTTTAACCGTCAAATCGTAGAGCGAGTAAAGCGCCAGATGCAGCTCTATACCTCAATCAATGGCTCACAAAACATCAAGGGTATCTGGTTATCAGGGGAGGGGGCCTCCACTCCCATGCTCGTAGAAGAGTTGTCTCAACAATTGTCGTTAGAGTGTGAATTGCTAAATCCGCTAGGGCTATTTGAGATGAAGGTGTCTAAGCGTAAGCGTCGTGCTGTGGATTGGCAGCATTTCTCAACAGCAGCCGGACTGGCCGTTCGTGGCATTCATTGGCTAGGAGGCGCCCGTGCTTTATCGCATTAATTTACTTCCTTGGCGAGAGAATCAAAGAGAAGAGCACCGACGTCGCTTCATCAGTTTGGTCGCATTAGGCATGTTGGTCGCTGTTGGCATCCAGTGGGGTATTGGAAAGTTTTTTGAGTACCAACAAGATCAACAACAGGAGCGGCTCGATTACCTCACTCACTACATTGCCGAACTCGACCAGCGTATTGAAGCAATGAAAATTGCAGAGCAAGAGCACAGCAAAATCCTCGAACGTCTAAAGGTCGTTGAAGGTTTACAAAACGGACGAAACAAAACGACCGAGTTCATGAACTTAATGCCTGCCGTTATCCCTGAAGGTGTATATGTCGACAAGATCAAAATGAATGATCTGGAAATTGAGATCTCTGGGATCTCAGATAGCACTCCAAAACTTGCCACGATGCTGGACAACATGGAGCGCTCGGCCAAGTTGAACGACGTAGAAATGCATTCCATCGTTCACGGCAAAGCCCGTTTTGGGAAAGAGTTTCAAACATTCAAAGTGTCTTTCATGTTCAAAGTAACGGAGAAGAAATTGGAGGCTCAACGTGGTTGATTGGCAGGATCTCGAAATAGATGAAATGGCCGAGTGGCCATTGTTGCCCCAGATTGTAGTAATCGCGCTTCTGATCATGGTGATTCAAGGCTTAGGTTATTGGTTTTACCTTAAACCGAAAGACGAACAGTTGAATCACTTGATTCAGCAGGAGCAGACACTCAAGGTGGCATTGAAGATCAAAGCGAACAAAGTGGCAGCGTTGCCTCAGCTTCAATCTCAATTGGATGAACTTACCACTCGTTACGAGTTATTACTGCAACAACTGCCTGCGCAAAAAGAGCTGGCTACAATGCTCGCTTCAGTGAATGAGCTTGGCATCGACAATAAGCTGACTTTCACCCGAATCGACTGGGGCGAAAAACAATCAGAGCACTTCCTTTATCGTCTCCCTTTAAACATTGAGTTAACGGGCGACTTTCATGACATCGGCCATTTTTCTCAGGCGATAGCGACGCTACCTCGAATCATCACGTTTAAAGATGTGACTTGGCAACGTGTCAGCCAAGAGAGCGAAACCCTGCACTTTCGGGTGCGTGCTAATACCTATCAGTTTAAGCCGGAGGAGACGAAAAATGACAAGTAAGTCTTTGTTGCTGGTACTGATGGGTTCTCTATTGATGGGCTGCCAGGCGAATGATGAATCATTGACGGATTTTATTCGAGGAGTGGAAACACAGGCGCGTCGAGAGGTCGAGAAGCTTAAGCCCGCAGACAAGTATGTTGCAGTCACGTACGCACCGGAAGTACAGCGTGCACCCTTTGAATTACCCAAAGAAGCCACCATCGCGACTCAGCCAGTTGCAAGAAAAGATTGTTGGCAACCGCCTTCAAGAAGGCGAACTGGCAAATTAGAAAAATTCCCATTAAGCCAATTACGTTTGAAAGGTGTCATGGGCATGGATAACACGGTTTCTGGCCTCGTTCAGGCTCCCAATGGCACCGTCTATAAAGTTAAGCCGGGTCAATACCTCGGACGCAATAATGGCAAAGTGACCCATGTCAGCCACTCCTATTTGTTGATTAATGAAACGTTGCCCGACGGCTTAGGATGTTGGCAAAAACGTAAAGTTAAGTTGGCTTTGAGATAGCCCCATTTATTTTTGATATTGAGTAATGAAAATGAGACAAGGATTAACACGTACACCAAGGATACTTACTGGGCTCTTCTCCTTATGGTTGTTTGTATTTTTAGCCCCTTTAGCGGCAGCTGAAGAAGTTTCGTCCAATGCCCTAAAAAGTATCGACTTTCGAACTAATAAAGATAAAGACGCCGTGATTGTCGTCGAATTGGCGTCACCGGCCGCGATTGTAGATATCAAGCGTGTACAGGAAGGGTTAAGTATCGATTTGCTTAACACTTCAGTAAAAGACGAGCAATTGTATCTCCTAGACGTGAAAGATTTTTCGACTGTGGTTGAGAGCGTAGAAGTGTTTCGCGACACCTCGACGACGCGCTTGGTTGCGCACATCAATGAAGAATACATGCATGATTACCGTTTAACGGGGCGTTTTTTGGAAATCAAAGTAGCGAAGATCAAACCCAATGAGAAAGCCCCAGATAAAAGCATTTTAGAAAGAGAAGGTAAGCTTATTTCGATTAACTTCCAAGATATTCCTGTGCGAAACGTCTTGCAGCTTATTGCTGATTACAACCAATTCAATTTGGTTGTCTCCGACTCTGTGGAAGGCAACCTCACGCTTCGTCTTGATGGTGTCCCTTGGCAGCAAGTGCTGGATATTATTTTGCAAGTTAAGGGGTTAGATAAGCGTGTTGATGGCAACGTGATTTTAGTTGCTCCGACTGATGAGCTGGACTTGCGTGAGAAGCAGCAGTTAGAAAAACAAAAACTGACGGAAGAAATGGGAGAGCTTTCATCTGAAATCATCAAAGTTAATTTTGCTAAAGCATCAGACATTGCGGAGATGATCAATGGAGAAGGAAATATCAGCATGCTGTCAGAGCGCGGCAGTATGACCATTGATGAGCGAACTAACTCGTTATTGATTAGAGAGTTACCTGTAAACATCGAGGTGATTCGAGAAATTATTGAGTCTTTGGATATTCCAGTTAAACAGGTTCAAATTGAGGCGCGTATTGTGACCATCAATGAAGGTAACATGGACGAGTTAGGGATTCGTTGGGGTTTTACGTCTATTAATGGCAGTAATACAGTGGGCGGTTCTATTGAGAACAACCTCGCCACGATCGGTCTCTATAATGGAGAAGGGGGTGATGACGGTGGTGACGGTGATGGAGTAGGGATCGATGACTTCCTAAATGTAAACTTAGCTGCAACCAGTCCGAATGCGACCAGCATTGCTTTTCAGGTCGCAAAGTTAGGTTCAGACACCTTGTTGGATCTTGAGCTTTCTGCTCTGCAACAAGAGTCTAAAGCTGAGATTATCTCGAGCCCACGTTTGATCACTACCAATAAGAAACCTGCCTATATCGAACAAGGTACAGAGATTCCTTACCTAGAGTCATCATCAAGTGGTGCAACGACGGTGACGTTCAAAAAGGCGGTATTAAGTTTGAAGGTAACCCCGCAAATCACACCGGATAACCGCTTAGTATTGGATTTAAGTGTCACGCAAGATAGACCAGGACAAGTCGTGAAGACAGGCACTGGTGAAGCGGTTGCGATTGATACTCAACGTATCGGGACGCAAGTGTTAGTGAATAACGGTGAAACGGTCGTTCTTGGTGGTATTTTTCAGCACAGCATTACTAACTCGGTGGACAAAGTGCCTTTGTTGGGCGACCTGCCGCTATTAGGTGCTCTTTTTCGTCGAAGTTATGAGAATGTTGGCAAAAGTGAGCTGTTAATTTTCGTCACGCCTAAGGTGGTGATTCAGTAGTTCTGTCTCGGGAAAAACTGATTAAATCAAAAATAAAGTTGCAATAGTGGCACCATGCTTGGATAATTTCGGGTCTTATCACGAATTATCTGTGAGGAACTGGTGCCACAAGCCTTGTAGAACAGCAGTTTAGCTGTGTTTTCTTGTGGCGATCTTATTGAATCAATGTTGTAAATTACTGCTAAACATGGCTGAGAAACGTAATATTTTCCTTGTTGGCCCAATGGGCGCCGGCAAAAGTACAATTGGTAGACATCTAGCACAGCAACTGCATATGGAGTTTGTTGACTCCGATACAGTGATCGAAGAACGCACTGGTGCAGACATCTCTTGGGTTTTTGATGTAGAAGGTGAAGAAGGCTTCCGCAAGCGTGAAGAAGCGGTACTTGAAGACCTAACACAAGAGCAAGGCATCGTGCTTGCGACTGGCGGTGGCTCTGTTAAGAGCAAAGAAAACCGCAATCGTCTTTCGGCACGTGGTGTTGTTGTTTACTTAGAAACGACGATTGAAAAGCAACTTGCGCGTACAAACCGCGACAAGAAGCGTCCTTTACTTCAAACGGATAACCCTCGCGAAGTACTGGAGCAATTAGCTGAAGAACGTAATCCTTTATATGAAGAAGTAGCGGATTACACTGTTCGCACTGACGATCAAAGTGCAAAAGTGGTAGCCAACCAGATCGTAAAAATGCTAGAAGAGAGATAAGTCTTTATCTTTTTTTTAATTGGAGCAAACCGATGGAACGGATTACGGTCAACCTAGCTGAGCGTAGCTACCCAATCTCTATTGGCGCCGGGTTATTTGAGGACCCGGCGTACCTCTCTCAAGTTCTCTCAAACAAAAAT
>NZ_JAWOVM010000147.1:0-5647 GCF_033339895.1 Vibrio sp. 1751 | reverse complement strand
GAAGCAGTCAGCAGGGTTATTAAGGAAAAATTTCTCAGAAGTAAAATGCTAAGACACTCTACGTGCTTGCAACAAAGCCGTAGCGTTCAACATGGCATCCTTGGTCGTCACATCCAACACTTTTATTTTTCGAAAACGTTCCGGTTCTTTGATCGCGACATCATGAGCAAAGATCACAAACTTCGCTTTCTCGATGTCTTTCTCGGTAATTCGGTTGATGACGCCATTCGCCCCTTGGGTTTCGACTTTAATCTTAATGCCGAGTGCACAAGCTGCTTTTTCCAATGACTTCGCCGCTAAGAACGTATGTGCCACACCGGATGGACAAGATGTAACCGCCAAAACATCCGCCTCACCTTCGCCTTGAACAGAACCATATACTTGAGAATGACCTGTATAACTCTCATCTTCGGTGACGGTTTTCTTTAGTGCAATCACGATCAATGCCGTGGTAACTGAGCCCGCAATCGTGCCGATGATATAACCAATTTTTCCATCCACAACAGGGAGAACAATCCAACCGCCCCACGGTGCATGGTTCATTACGTGGAACATAAAGCCAATCACGTTACCGACAATGCCACCCGCCACAATAGCGGGTAACACTCGTGCAGGGTCGCCAGCGGCAAAAGGAATCGCACCTTCGCTAATACCGATCATCCCCATAATACCTGCGGCTTTCCCCGCTTCGCGTTCATCTCGCTTGAATTTACTCGGCGCCAAAAACGTGGCTAGTGCCATACCCAATGGCGGCGTACAAATCGCAATACCGACCCCGCCCATCAACCATGGTTGCGTGTTCACTTGGGTTTGAGCAAACAACGTCGCCACTTTGTTAATTGGGCCGCCCATATCAAACGCGGTCATTGCCCCAAGCACAGTTCCGAGCATTACTTTGCCTGAGCCCGCCATGCCCGTCAGCACTTCGTTCATGGTGGTCATTGCGCTGGCAATCGGAGCACCTATCACCCACATCACCGCGCCGCAAGTAACAAACGTACCGACTAGCGGATAAATAAAAATCGAGCCAAGCGAACTCATGCTGTCTGGTAGCCGAATTTTCTTTAATAGCCAAACGACAAAGCCAGCAAAAAAGCCGACCACAATTGCACCTAAAAAACCCGTATTGTAATGACTGACTGCAATCCAAGACCCAATCATACCCGGCGCAAGGCCCGGCTTGTCGGCAATGGAATAAGCAATGTAACCGCCAAGAACGGCAGTAAACAATGTCAGGCCAGCAATCCCCATTTGGGCAATATCGGCCAAAATGCCCTCTTGTGGTACACCACCGTGACCAGAGATCATCACCGACAACGACAACAACACACCTCCCGCAACGATAAACGGGATCATGTGGGATGTGCCAAACAGCAAGTGCTCTTTAATGCGGCCAAGTTTTTGCGCCCAAGGGCTCAGGGGTTCTGATGCAAATTCTAAAGAAGTTGGGAGAAATTCATTGGATTGGGTTTGAATATCATTCAGCATCTCAAGCGCTTCTTCTCGTGATTGAGCCAACTTGAGCTTTTCAACAAAGCCGTCTTCGATAATTTTGGTGGAAATTTGTGCCAATACTTCAATGTGATGATGGTCATCACCATCTGGAGACGCCAGCATGAAAAACACATCGGACAGCTCGCCATCTTCGGCGCCATAATCAATCCCATTACGGCTGATCCCGACCGCGACAGCCGGTTTCGCTACAGCATCACTTTTGGCATGAGGGATCGCAATACCATCATCAAATCCTGTGTTACCGATCTCTTCTCGTTTCCAAATATCTGCCAAGAACTGGCTTTGACTATTGAGTTTGCCGGCGGCCTCTAGCATCTCGACCAGCTCTTTGAGCGCTTCATCTTTGGTTTGAGCTTTTAGATCTAAACATATCGTTTCCAGCTCAATTAGGTTTGTGATGTCCATTGTTTTACCTTCCAATATTCACGCTCGAATATATACCCAAGTGAGTTTGAGATACAGGATCCCCTGGCTCGTATGCGTTCCTACTCATTTTATTTGGGCATAGATTAACCAGTGCCTACCCTTTGATATATAGGACTAAAAGTGCATTAACTGGATTAATGTAACATGAGATTCAAACTGTGATAGAGCTCTTGCGTTAATCCAGCTCAAATCAATTCAATCTGCGGTGGCTGTGTTAATATCCACAAAAAATAAAATGGATAGAACATGAAAATCGTAGCGGTGACAGCATGCCCTACAGGCATCGCTCATACTTATATGGCGGCAGATGCACTAATGAAAGCTGCGCCAAAACATAACGTGCAAATTAAAGTAGAAACGCAAGGTGCGATGGGGATAGAAAATCAGCTCACTCCTCACGATATCGCTCAAGCGGATCGGGTTTTGATTGTGTCGGATATTGAGATAGAACAACCTGGCCGATTCGAAGGGACGCGCAAAATTCAAATCCCCATTGAAGAGGTTTTGCTGAACGTCGACAAAGTATTCCTCGTCCACTGCCGCGACTAAATTTGCAGATGAACGAATACCAAATCACCTTTTTCGTCGATAATGCAAATGCCAGTGCGCACCTTGCTCAGCCACTCAATCGAGTGGCAAAGAAGTTCAAAAGTACCTTACATATCATTAATGTAACGCAAAATCGTGTTGCGGAACTCACCAAGTCCGTGGCGATTTTGCAAGCAGGTCTACAACAAGGTGATTTGTGTCAAATCACAGCGATTGGCATTGACGCAGAGCTGGCCTGCTTCGTCATCAAAGACATGATTGCTGAACACTTTACTGTAGTGGGATCTCATATCAACTATGAGTTTTCTAGCCAACTGGCCGAGCGTTTACCGCAAATTTGCCCACCTTGTGAAATCAAATGGCACTACGCCAAAGCGCATACCGAGCTCACCAAGTTTGAATGTCTTAAAGGATTAGCTCAGCTGATCCACCCCATTCATCCTGACGAACTGATCCTTGCTTTTATTAAACGCGAAGAACGTTCATCAACTTGCGTGACTCCGGGGATCGCTCTACCGCATGTGATGTTTTCAGGTGTTGACCACATTTCCATTGCCGTTATTGCAAATGAAAAGTCGATGGATTGGGCTTCAAAGATGGGTGATGTTCATCTGGCTATAGCACTGGTGATGCCAGAAAGGCCGACCCGAGATCAGATCATTGCGGCCACTACCCTCACACGAAATCTGCTTACCGATCAAATGGCGGAACGCCTACTACTAACAAAAAGCAGCGTCGACTTACAAGCGCTGCTGATGTACGCCATGTCGAGGCTGCTCGCCTAAACTTCTCTATGATTTACGCACTCTGACTGAAGGCTTAAATCGAACCACGATATTCCGTCGGCGTTCTGCCTGTACGGTTCTTAAATACTCGGCAGAAATAGTTCACGTCTTTAAATCCACAGCGCACTGACACGTCATTGAGTTTGAAGTTGTATTTCTTGAGCATAAACTTCGCACGATCCACTCGTACCCAAGTAATGTAGTCTGCCAAGGTCATGTGCCCCTGCTGACGGAACAAGCGCGACAAATGGTTCGAGGAAATACTGAATCTCGACGCAATGCTGTCACGCGTGATTGGGCGATGGAAGTTCTCTTGAATGTAAATGCAGATCCCTTGATAGAGATCTTGCACACGGCTATGTGACTGCTGCTCGACTGGTGCATCCAACATCGTCTTCGCGTATTGCAGTAATGCTTGCAGTAAAAGCTCATCCATTGGTTTTTTAGTATTCTCACGAGCCAGTGAGCTCAACGCTTCTAAGATGTTATCTATCGCAAATCCTGAGCGTGTTTGGATGCTATGCTTTTGAATATCGTAAAAGTTTGCCTCACCTTTGCGTTTGCTCACCAAACTTAACCCAAGTTGTCGACGCCCAAACAAAATACTTAACACTGAGCAATCGGTATCCCAGTCTGGTTTATTCCAACAGTTAGGAGGAATAAATATCGCGTCGCCTTTTTTAGCAACGATGTGCGTTACTTTTCGATCATGACTTTCCATTTCATTAATATATTCCCCATCCAGAACTAACTCTAGGCGAGGGAAATTAACTTGATAGCTAAATTCAGGCGGCGTATGAAAATCTCCTGCAAACCAAATATTATGAAATGGCTCTCTTTCATTTAATACCACTGAAATTAAATCATGAAAAATCATTGTCTCACACTCTATATATGCATCAATGATGCTATTTGCTATAGATATACACCGGACTGGATTTTTGTGCTATTGAGCAAAATCACACTTCCATTTTAATGTTACAAAAATCCAGTTAACGCATCAAATTTCCAGTAACAAAAACTCTATCAATAACACTCAATCCCTTTTTAAATGGGAGCAACGCCACATTTTACTTATCGTTTAGCTTCTTATCCATCATGTCACAGATATGCAGCTAGATTTGTCCAGTGAACGATCTAAATCACACTATAGTTAGTCGGTTACAATCCTCCAGTAAATGCATTTTTTCTTCACTACAGTCTTTTTCTCAGTAATTTAAAAATACCCCTGAAATAAAAATTATATTTATAGGGGTTCGACAATGATCACCAAACTAATAAATGAAGACTTAATTAAGCTTGATCTTAAAGCATCTTCAAAAGAAGACGTATTTAAAGAACTGGTTGCCGTTCTTCATGCCCAAGGTCGTATTTCTGACCAAACACAATTTCTTTCAGATATAAAAGCACGTGAAGAATTAGGAAATACCGGATTTGAAGATGGCGTGGCAATTCCACACGCGAAAAGCGCCGCTGTGATTGAACCGGCGGTTGTGATCGGCGTTAGCAAATCAGGTATCGAGTATGGCGCGGAAGACGGTTTACCTTCAAAGCTGTTCTTCATGATCGCTTCTCCAGACGGTGGCGATAACCACCATATCGAAGTACTTGCAGAGCTGTCCTCAAAACTGATTGAAGATGGTTTCATCGATGCGTTTTTAGGTGCAACAAACAGCCAAGACGCACTGGCACTCCTTCTTGCTAAAGAAGAACCGCAACCAGTGACAGATGCTCCAGCAAACCAAGGTTTCGTCATTGGTGTTACCGGTTGTCCTGCGGGCGTTGCGCACACCTACTTAGCAGCAGAAGCACTGGAGAAAGGTGCTGCGGCGATGGGTTACGAAATCAAGGTTGAAACGAATGGTTCAATCGGTGTGAAAAACAGTCCAACCGCAGAAGAAATCGAGCGTGCAGATGCCATCATCGTCGCATGTGACAAGCAAGTTGACATGAACCGCTTCGCGGGCAAACGCGTGGTTAAAACCAACGTAAAATCCCCAATCCGCGATGCTCAAGGACTGATTAATGAAGCGTTAAACGCACCGACGTACCAAGCTGAGTCCAATGGCAATACGCAAGCGTCGGTTGCCGACAAAGCTTCTCAAGCTCGTTCTGACTTATATCGCTACTTGATGAACGGCGTATCACACATGATCCCATTCGTCGTAACGGGTGGTCTGTTGATTGCCCTTGCTCTTGCCGTCGGTGGTCAGCCAAGTGAAGCGGGCATGGCGATTCCTGAAGGCAGCATGTGGAACCAAATCCTCAATGTCGGTGTGGTTGCCTTTACGCTGATGATCCCAATCCTTGCCGGTTACATTGCTTACGCGATTGCTGACCGCCCAGCTCTAGCTCCTGGCTTGATCGGTGGT
>NZ_JAWOVM010000146.1:0-5669 GCF_033339895.1 Vibrio sp. 1751 | reverse complement strand
CTTTGTGGGTTGAAACGGAAATGGCGCAGTGCATCAACAAAGTCAGGATTCAGGTAAGGCGCGACACGCTTAATATATTCAATTTCTTCTTGCGTAAATTGAATATCTTGCAGTTTAAGGACTTCGGCTTTTACCTCGGGCAAAAGCTCAGAGAGGTCTTCCTCACTGCGCACGATAAACTTATATGACACCATCGCATCAGGGTAAAGCGCTGTTACAGCGCTCATCATATTGACTTTGTAGACATCGAAATCCAAAGCGCTTTGAATGATGCGGGAAGAAAATAGTTTGGTGGTCATTAGGTGCCCTTCTACATGCCCTTCCTGGGTATATAACTTTTTGTTACTAACTAATTTGCGTAAACAATAAACACCCATCTATAGTTTGTCAACTTTTGTTACTAACCACTCATTTTTATAAGGTTTTTTTGTCTAGAATTCGAGCAAGCATTGTGAATAAGTCAGAGTCAACCGTAAATTTATGCTCAAATCGTATTACGAACACTACCTAAAACGTTTCTAACAACTCGTTACTTACCCATTGATTGACCACTTGTTATGCGCTAGATTACTTACAAATCAATATTAGGACCCAACCATGATCGTATCTGTCGACATTATTCCATTCAGGCTATCTGGCTGTGCCGATAAGGGATTGGAAGTGTTGTTGATTAAACGTTCAAATCCAAATCGGCCATACCATGGAGTCTGGGCACTACCGGGCGGATTTGTCTTTGATAAAGACTTAACCAGTGAAGGCGGACGCCCGGCCGATGAAAACTTTGAAGCGGCGCGTCGCCGAATTTGCCGTGAGAAAATCCATACCTACCCTCGCCATTTTAGCGAAGCGTTTATCGACGGTGATCCAAAGCGCGATCCAGAAGACTGGAGCTTAAACATTACGCACTACGCCTTAGTTGATCGTAACAATGTAGAGCAAATAAATAATGCAGGTGTACCGGAATGCCAACTTAAATGGTTTTCGCTACAGGCTATTCTCAATGGAGAAGAAACCCTCGCATTTGATCATCAAAAAACCATTGAAAAAGCGTGGCAAAAGCTTCGTGCATCCATTGAATACACATCGGTTCTTTTGTTTGCATTAGACAAAGAGTTTTTGGTTGCGGACATCATTTCTGCTTATCAAGAGTTTGGTATTGATATCAGCCGAATGACGATTAAGCGCCGCTTGATAGATTCAGGCGTACTAAAACCCACTAATAAAGTCGCTTCTACCAACAAAGGTAAAGGTGGAAAACCCGCAATGGTATATACGCTGACTAGCGACGAAGTAACCTTTTTTCAAAACTGTTTGCGTGGATAAACGCAGACAATCAGACAGACAAGGAGTCTGCCATGACTGTTCGAGTAAACTATCAAACTACAGCAGTGATCGACGTTGATCCAGAGAAAGGCTTTAGTGAGTTATGTCCAAATGAACTGCCCGTTGCAGGTGCGTTGGAAATCGTACCGGAGCTTTTGAACAATCATGCCAAAGGCCGATTAAAACTGGTCAGTCGTGACTTACACCCACCAAAAGCAAAGTGGGATGCAGAATCGCCATCCAATATGCTTGAGCCCGTTGGTTTACCGAATGTGGATATAAAGTGGAACCGTCACTGTGTGCTTGGCACAACAGGTTCTGAGCTGCTAGATGGCTTACCACCCGTGTTGGACTATGATTTTCAAGTTAATAAAGGTATGGATCCTGACGCACACCCTTACGGTATTTTTTTCCATGATATTGCCGACACCAAAACGACAGGCGCGCATGAATTTCTAAAGTTCAACGGGATTGATACCTTAGTTATAGGTGGCCTTGCCTTAGACTTTTGCGTGAAAAAATCCGTCATGCAAGCGCTGGAACTTGGCTACAATGTGGTAGTTAATCTTGCTTCAACTCGTGCGGTGCTGCCTGATAATGTAGAGAATGTGCTGACAGAGCTCAGAGATAGTGGCGCATTATTTGTCGAAAAAGCGGACGACATCATCGTAGAAAAGCTCGCCTAGAAACGATAGTAACCGAGAAGGATTTCACCATGCATCAACATGAAAAATTGAATTACGTTGAATTTGGTTCCACTAATGTCAGTGCGACCAAACAATTTTTTGAGCGTGCTTTTGACTGGAGCTTTACCGATTATGGCCCAGAATATTCTGCATTTTCAGGACAAGGGTTGGATGGCGGATTCTTCAAATCTGAGTTTATAAACCAAACCGCAAATGGTGGCGCACTTTTAGTATTTTATAGCTCAGACATTCAGGCCACTCAGACAAAAGTAGAGCTGCATGGTGGAAAAATTATCCGCCCTATTTTCGAATTCCCCGGCGGCTGTCGATTCCACTTCACTGAACCGAGTGGAAATGAATTCGCAGTATGGTCAGAGAGCCATTAAGTCATCACAAATCAACAACACGCCATCAACGTGAGCCCAAGCTAGCCAGATCCGGAACTGGCATTACATTTCTGGTTGACCTCATCCTTGGTTTAATTCACTGTTAGCGCAACAATTAATCGATGAGGCGCTAGACCTCGACCAAGGATGTCAAATGACTGCCGTCAGTTTTTTTCGCTTACTCTGCCTCGCTGCTATTTGGGGTGGCTCGTTTCTGTTTATGCGAGTCGCCGCCAACACATTCGGGCCGGCTTACTTAATCGAATTTCGAGTTACATTTGCCGCCGTCGCTTTGTTATTGATCGCCGTATATTTGAAGAAGAAACTCACGTTAACTGCGCATACTAAACACTTCTTTATTATTGGCTTATTCAATAGCGCAGTTCCATTTTTACTCTTTGCGTACGCAGCCCAGACACTGAATGCATCAACTTTAGCAATATTGAACTCAACCGCCCCAATATGGGGAGCACTAGTTGGCTTTGTTTGGTACCGCAGCCCACTCACAGCGAAATCTGTTCTCGGTATGCTAATAGGCATTGGAGGCGTTGCAGTCTTGGTCGGCTTAGATACTTCAACCATAGGTGAAGAAGCCATGCTCCCTATTGCCGCCAGTTTGATGGCTTCTTTCAGCTATGGCATTGCTACCAACTACACTAAAAATGCGCCACAAGTACCTGCTTTTGACAATGCTCACGGCAGCATGTGGGCGGCGGTTATTTGGGTACTGCCGCTGCTACCATTCTTACCAATGCGTGCAGAACCAAGTCATTTCGAATGGAGCTCTGTTGTCACGCTCGGCGTTGTATGCACAGGGTTCGCTTATTTGCTCTATTTCCGCTTAGTTTCTGATATCGGCCCGGCGTCAGCACTGACTGTCACTTTTCTTGTTCCTGTTTTTGGTATCTTATGGGGCTACTTGGTGCTAGATGAGCCCGTCGGCTCTAACACCATCATAGGAACAATTCTAGTGCTTAGCGGCACTATGCTAGTCACCGGTTTCTCCCCAACAGCAATGCTCGCGAAGCGAAAACGAAGCGTGGCTTAATCAGCCTAATATAACTTCCACACCTCGCTTTTTGATTTGTTCAAGGTCGCTTTTCGGAGCGGCTTTGTCAGTCAGCAGCACTGATATTTCGTCAGTCTTACCAATTGATGAGGGATAAATTTGCCCAAATTTACTAGAATCCGTTAGAACAATATTGCGCCTTTTTTTCGCAATGATGGTTTCTGCGATCTCAGCACGCATCATGTCGCGGCTAGTAAAGCCAGTGTCTTGATGGAAGCCGTCAATACCCAAGAAGGCCGTGCTGAAATGAATGTTCTCAATACACAACTTAGTCAGCGGTCCGACCAAGCTCTCGCCTTGGTGCTGATACACGCCACCAAGCAAGATAATGTTGGCAGAAGTGTTACGGATGAGATGGGCGATATACGCCGATGGCGTAATGATGGTCACATCGCCGCGCTCAGCCAATGTCCGAGCCAACAACGCATTGGCACTGCCTCCTTCAATCAGCACTGTCTCATTCGGTGCGACCAAATCCGCAGCTTGGTTTGCGAGCGATTGTTTAATATCGAAACGTACTTCTAGGCGGGCATCAATGTCATCACTTTGCAACGCGGTAGCTGCGCCGTGAACGCGCTTTAGGTAGCCCTGTTGCTCCAGAAAGTTCAAATCCTGTCTGATGGTCACACCCGACACGCCAATGATGTCAGAAAGCTCTGTGACTTGAACGCGTTTACGGTCGTTCACTAATTGCAGGATTTCATTTTGTCTTGGGTTCACAGGTTCGCTCCTTATTGATGAGCTTACAGTATACTCACCTGATGTTTCATAAGAAAAGAACTTGAAAGTAAAAAGGAAAAAACGCGTGGTCTGATTAGCCAAGCTGTACCTTGCGAATATCGCTCCCATCAACAGATAATAGGGCAACGAAAATGGGATGGAAGAAGAGGGGTTAACTCCCTACATCCCAACAACGATAGAGACTAGGATAAAAGTAATGGAAGAAATTTACTTCGCAGGCGGCTGCCTTTGGGGCGTGCAAGAATTTATGCGCCACCTTCCGGGCGTAATCAACACAGAAGCCGGGCGAGCAAATGGCACAACGGATAACACTCAATCCGAATACGATGGCTACGCAGAGTGCGTGAAAACCCAGTTCGATGCTGAGCAAGTTTCGGTTGAAACTTTAATGGGGTATTTGTTTGAGATAATCGACCCTTACAGCGTTAACAAGCAAGGTGAAGACGTAGGTGAGAAGTACCGTACTGGTGTTTATAGCCAAAACGAACAGCATCTCACCATCGCGAAAGCGTTTATCGCAGCACGACCGGACGCCGACAAGATCGCCGTAGAAGTACTGCCACTCACAAATTATGTGCCAAGTGATGATGAGCACCAAGACAGACTCACAAACTTTCCGAATGATTACTGCCACATCCCATTAGATTTACTACATAAATACAGGGATAACTCGTAACCATTCGGTCAGCATCGCTTTAAAAGGCAAGATGCATATCAGTTTAAATCGATGCCTTCCACTAATGACAATGTCATTTCTGCCGCCGATATTTCCTTACAACCCGACGAGTTTTGTCCGCACCACAACGGTGTGAATTCATCTCGGTTTTGCTTTTCCATAAGCGCTCTTAGTTGAGCCATTTCAATGGAGGCGTATGGGAATTTCGGCGCAAACTCACTGATGTAGCCTAGCTCCGACATCGCGCGATTCACAATGCCTCTCGCTGGTCGGCCCGAGAAAACATTGGTCACTGCGGTATGTTGCGCGCGTTCACTGGCAATGGCATATCGATGTAAAGACGATGTTTTCGCCTCATCACACAACAAATAGACGCTGCCAACTTGAACGGCACTCGCTCCTAATCTCAACGCGGCTTCCACCCCACTTCTATCAGCGATTCCGCCTGCAGCAATAACGGGCAAATTCACCCGTTTGGCGATTTGTGGTAATAACGCCATCAAACTTAATTGAGTAGTTAAATCATCCGATAAAAACATACCTCGGTGTCCACCAGCCTCCAAGCCTTGGGCGATAATACCGTCAACGCCTTTTGCTTCTAGCCAAAGTGCTTCGTCCACCGTGGTCGCTGACGAAAGGATCTTCCCTCCCCACCCTCTAATTCGAGCTAACAGATCATCGTCTGGCAAACCAAAGTGGAAACTGATCACTGGCGGTGCAAATGGTTCAATCGCGTCAGCAATATCATGATTGAAAGGCATCCTTGTCGGAGCGTTTGGCTGAGCCTG
>NZ_JAWOVM010000145.1:0-5801 GCF_033339895.1 Vibrio sp. 1751 | reverse complement strand
AGCTGTTCATCTCGTGACAAGATTTCTGGTAAGTTTGCGTAGAAAAAGCGGTATTTCCACATCAAGGTAAAAATAGAGTCTAGGTAGCTCTTCAGCATAGTCAGGCTCTCTTGCGAACCTTGAATAGGGGTAAATCTTTCTAAAAGTTCTGCTGAATAAAGCGCAAAGATCTCACGAACGATTTCTTGCTTATTGCGGAAGTGGTAATACAGATTACCAGGGCTAATTTCGATGTGATCGGCAATGTGATTGGTGGTGATGTTTCGCTCACCATGTTGGTTGAACAACTCCAGTGCCGCGTAGACGATTTTGTCGCGCGTTTTCATTGTTATCGTGTTCCCTCTTCATTAACGAATCGAGTATAGCGACTTCACCAACCTAGGTCGATAGAGGCTCCAAATACGGTAACATAACAGACCAGTTAAGATGCCAGTTGAGTTGGCGACAAGGTCTAACCAAGAAGTTTGTCGCCCTACATACCCTTGCAACCACTCAATAACGGCGCTGAATAGCAAAATACCAATCGCCACCGCCCAACGTTGACGCCAACGCCACACGCAAAAGCAACCTAAAAACGCAAAGCCGCTATACGCCATAGCGTGCTGCATTTTGTCGAGATACGCGATATTGCCCCAGTCTTGCAGTTCACCTGAACTCAGAGATAAAAAAGCGATCAATATGGCGTAGCTAAAGATGACGAAACGTGCAGCCGTCAGGTTCATTGGACGTCCTTATGCAATTGGAAATGGAAAGGCCGTCACTTGATCAATGTGGTCACAGCCTAGCGCCAGCATGATCAAACGATCGATACCCAACGCGACCCCTGCACAATCTGGCAACCCTGCTTCCAGTGCAGAGATCAGATGATAATCGATCGGCTGTGGTTTTAAACCCATTTCGATACGCTTTGCGTTATCTTGTTCAAAGCGCGCTAATTGCTCTTTCGGGTTATCCAGTTCATGAAATCCGTTCGCCAGCTCTATCCCCTTAAAGTACACTTCAAAACGATCCGCGACGCGATGATCTTGAGGATTGATTTTCGCAAGCGCCGCCTGTGATGCAGGGAAGTCGTACACAAAAGCCGGCACGTCCTGACCAATTTTGTTTTCTACTCCCACGCTAAATAGTAGTTGCAGCAGCGTATCGCGATCTTCTTCTGGCTCAGCAATGTCACTCAAACCCAGCTTGCTTGCCGCCGCTTTCAGCTCAGTCATCGAGCCTTCCAGTGGACACACACCCAACACATCAATGAAGGCTTGCTGATACGTCATGCGCTGCGCTGCGCCACACTTCAATACCAGCTGCAACAGGTCATCCATTTCATCCATCAATTTATGATGGTCAAAGCCAACGCGATACCACTCCAACATCGTGAATTCAGGGTTGTGGTAGCGACCATTCTCTTCATTACGAAATGCTTTGTTGATTTGATAAATACAACCGCTGCCCGCAGCCAAAAGGCGCTTCATATGGAATTCTGGGCTGGTCATAAAAAACAGCTTACTGCCATCGGCATAGCCTGGGCCAACAAACTCGGTTTGGAAAGTATGCAAATGGATGTCAGTCACGGTTGCGTGACTCATGGCTGGCGTATCGACTTCCATCACCTGTCGGTCAGCGAAGAATTGTCGAATCGACGCGATTAACGTCGCACGTTGACGAAGTTGGTCAATGGAAGCAGTAGGTTGCCAGTTGGTTTGCATAACAAGTCTCTCAAACTTTAATTCAGCGAGGAAAGTCTCATTCTACATGCTTTTTCCTCTTCAAGAAGAGAGGAATATCCCTTCTTCTTTTTACTAATGTGCTCGCAAATTTGAGGCAAGCATTACTCGTGCCGCAGAACAAAAAACACTCAGTTAAAATCCTATTATCCATGCGGTTAATGTCACGCAACACGGGTTTAACATCCCTAATGTTAATGCTTGAGGGCCAAAACCTCGATGCCGTGATAGCAGTCACATAACCTATAAATTCTATGCCCTTAAGTGCATTACCGAAGCAAAAACCCAATTACATCAATTTTTCTGCCATGTGGCTCATCTACACTAACCCTACTACTTTTGGGGAGTTCTTTTTAAGGAGCGCCTCGTAATGACAATAACAAGCGGATTTCCGCAATCACACACTGGAGGATAACTGTGCAAATTATCACCACAGATATCGCAGTCATCGGCGCAGGCGGCGCTGGTCTTCGTACTGCTATTGCAGCGGCTGAAGCAAACCCAGACTTAGAAGTCGCTCTGATTTCTAAAGTTTATCCAATGCGCTCCCACACGGTCGCTGCAGAGGGTGGCTCAGCAGCAGTTATCAAGGATGAAGATAGCTTAGACAACCACTTCAACGACACTGTTGGCGGTGGTGACTGGCTATGTGAACAGGATGTTGTTGAATACTTTGTAGAGAACGCGACTCGCGAAATGATCCAAATGGAGCAATGGGGTTGCCCATGGAGTCGTAAAGAGAACGGTGAAGTCAACGTACGCCGCTTTGGTGGTATGAAGGTTGAACGTACTTGGTTCGCTGCAGACAAAACTGGCTTCCACATGCTTCATACGCTATTCCAGACATCAATGAAGTACAGCAACATCAAACGTTTTGATGAGTACTTTGTGGTGGATCTGCTTGTTGATGAAGGCGAAGTTCAAGGTCTGATTGCTATTCACATGTCTGAAGGCGAGCTTGTTACTATCAAAGCAAAATCTGTTGTTCTAGCAACAGGTGGCGCGGGCCGTGTTTACCACTGTAACACCAACGGCGGTATCGTAACGGGCGATGGTATGGCAATGGCTTACCGTCACGGCGTTCCTCTACGTGATATGGAATTCGTTCAATACCACCCAACCGGTCTTCCAGGCACAGGTATCCTGATGACGGAAGGTTGTCGTGGTGAAGGCGGTATCATCGTTAACAAGAATGGCTACCGTTACCTACAAGATTACGGCATGGGCCCTGAAACTCCAGTTGGCCAACCGAAGAACAAATACATGGAACTGGGTCCTCGTGACAAAGTTTCTCAAGCTTTCTGGCACGAACAACAGAAAGGCAACACCATCAAACACCCACTGGGTGACGTGGTGCACCTAGACCTTCGCCACCTTGGTGAAGAGTACCTACAAGAGCGTCTACCGTTCATCTGTGAGCTAGCAAAAGCTTACGTAAACGTAGACCCAGCAAAAGAGCCGATTCCAATTCGTCCAACCGTTCACTACACCATGGGTGGTATTGAAACGGACGGCGGCTGTGAAACTCGCATTAAAGGCCTATTCGCGGTTGGTGAATGTGCATCTGTTGGCCTTCACGGTGCGAACCGTCTAGGTTCTAACTCACTGGCTGAATTCGTGGTATTTGGCCGCGTAGCTGGTGAAAACGCAGTGAAACGTGCGGCAGAATTCAAAGGCTGGAACGACGCGGCAATTGACGCGCAAGTAAAAGCAGTTGAAGAACGCATCGCGAAACTGATGAACCAAGAAGGCGACGAAAACTGGGCAGAGATCCGCACAGAAATGGGTCACACCATGGAAGCGGGCTGTGGTATCTACCGCCAAGAAGATTTGATGCAAGCGACTATCGACAAAATCACTGAGTTGAAAGAACGCTACAAACGCATCAGCATCAAAGACAAAGGTAAAGTGTTCAACACAGACCTTCTATACGCAATCGAAGTGGGTTACGGCCTAGAAGTCGCAGAAGCGATGGTTCACTCTGCGATTCTACGTAAAGAATCGCGCGGCGCGCACCAGCGTCTAGACGACGGTTGTACAGAACGTGATGACGTGAACTTCCTAAAACACTCACTTGCTTTCTACAAGCCAGAGTCAGCACCAAGTATCGATTACAGCAATGTGACCATCACTAAGTCACAACCAAAAGCTCGTCTATACGGTGAAGCAGCAGAAAAAGCAGCGGCTGAAGAGAAGAACGCAGAGGAGCAAGCATAATGTCAGCAAATCGCATTCAAAAAGTAGACATCCTGCGTTACGACCCAGAAAAAGATGCAGAACCATACAAGCAAACATTCGAAGTCCCATTCGATGAAACCATGTCTGTACTTGACGCACTTGGTTACATCAAAGACCACCTAGACAAAGATCTGTCTTACCGTTGGTCTTGCCGTATGGCGATCTGTGGTTCTTGCGGCATCATGGTGAACAACGTACCGAAACTTGCTTGTAAGAGCTTCCTACGTGACTACCCAGACGGTGTGGCTATCGAGCCTCTAGCGAACTTCCCAATCGAGAAAGACTTGATTGTTGATATGACGCCATTCATCGAGCGCCTAGAAGCAATCAAACCATACATCATTGGTAACGATCGTAAACCAGAAGACGGTACGAACTTGCAAACGCCAGAACAGATGGCGAAATACAAGCAATTCGCTGGCTGTATCAACTGTGGTCTGTGCTATGCAGCATGTCCTCAGTTTGGTCTTAACCCAGAGTTCATCGGTCCTGCTGCACTAACGCTAGCCCACCGCTACAACCTAGACAGCCGTGACAACGGTAAAGATGAGCGCATGAAGCTTATCAACGGTGAAAACGGTGCTTGGGGTTGTACGTTTGTTGGTTACTGTTCTGAAGTTTGTCCGAAGAACGTTGACCCAGCAGCGGCAGTAAACCAAGGCAAAGTGGAGTCTTCTATGGACTTCGTGATTGCTATGTTGAAACCTGATGGTTCACCAAAGAAAGTGGAGGCATAAGGATGAGCAATCGTAAACCTTACGTTCGTGAAGTAAAACGCACTTGGTGGAAGAACCATCCTTTCTACCGCTTCTACATGCTACGCGAAGCTACGGTGCTTCCGTTAATCCTATTCACTCTGTTCCTAACTTTCGGTTTAGGTTGCTTGGTGAAAGGTCCTGAAGCATGGCAAGGTTGGTTGGCATTCATGGCGAACCCAATCGTAGTCGCAATCAACATCGTTGCACTACTCGGTAGCCTATTCCACGCTCAAACTTTCTTCAGCATGATGCCACAAGTAATGCCAATTCGTTTGAAAGGCAAACCAGTGGACAAGAAGATCATCGTATTGACTCAGTGGGCCGCTGTTGCGTTTATCTCACTGATCGTTCTCATCGTGGTGTAAGGAGCTGAGCAATGAAACCGAATTATAGTGTAAACACATCACCAAAACGTTCTGATGAGCCAATCTGGTGGGGTCTGTTTGGCGCAGGTGGTACTTGGTTCGCGATGATCACGCCAATCACGGTATTGGTGCTGGGCATCTTGGTCCCACTAGGCGTGATTGATGCAGAAGCGATGAGCTACGAGCGTGTCTCCGCATTCGCAACCAGCATCATCGGTGCGCTATTCATCATTGGCACGCTAGCATTGCCAATGTGGCATGCAATGCACCGTGTACACCACGGCATGCACGACCTTAAGTTCCACACTGGTGTGATTGGTAAAATTGCATGCTATGCATTTGCAGGCCTCATCACTGCACTAGCAGTTATCTTTATCTTCATGATTTAAGAGACTGACCAAAAAAGAAAAAGCTGGCTAAATGCCAGCTTTTTTATTGCTTTGGGTTACCTATGATCTTTTTGCTTTTTAAGCTTTTGACCACCCATGATCTTATTGCTGTGTGACCTTCTTTGTCTGGTCCATAAGACCCAGAGCACCAAAGCCAGTAATCACATCTAGGTTTGTTTTCAAGCCCGTTTCGTCACTTCCACCAATGTAATTTTGTGGCATCTGAACTTGGAAGTTTTGCAAATTGTTGTACAGCGAGTTCGCTACGTCTCGATTCAATTCTGCCAAGTAAACTTCACGGTTTGCTCCTAACGCCGCATACTTACCTTT
>NZ_JAWOVM010000144.1:0-6007 GCF_033339895.1 Vibrio sp. 1751 | reverse complement strand
GTACCGATGTTTGACTGAGCAAATGCAGATAGGAACTGAGCACAGAAGAACGACATAACAATGTATGCGCCCATGGTTGACATAGTATCAGCCATCGCTTTGATAATGTCGTTGCTGGTCTTGAACGTTCCAGACACTTTACCGTAAACGTAACCAGGAATGATAAACAGAATAAAGATCAACGGCACGATAGACTTCATTATCGGTGCTGAGAAGGCAGTAATTTCACCTTCAGGCGAGCGAAGTGCTGATGTTTCTGGAATTAACGCTGCAACAAGTAAAGCAATACCCGCCATCATTGCCCAACCTGCATAACGGAATGCTTTTGATTCCAGTTCAGTAAATGAACCTAGGTTTGGCGCGGTTTCCGCATCGTCATCAATTGGCATTTTTGATAAACGAGGCTCGATGATTTTCTCTGTCACGTACCAACCAATCCCCACAATAATGATGGAGGATAGGCCAGTGAAGAAGATGTTCGCTAATGGGTTAACCACATATTCAGGATCAAGAACCTGCGCCGCAGTTTGCGTAAAGCCTGCTAGTAGTGGATCGATACCTGAAGGGATAAAGTTTGCAGAGAAGCCACCAGATACACCTGCAAATGCTGCCGCAATACCCGCTAAAGGGTGACGACCTGCCGCATGGAAGATAATACCGCCCAGAGGAATAACCAGAACATAGCCTGCATCTGCCGCAGTATGCGATACAATGGCAACCAAAATAAGCATTGGAGTAAGAAGCTTAGCTGGCGTGAAGTTCAGCATCTTCTTAAGACCCGTCGTAATAAAGCCCGAAGAATCTGCAACACCCACACCTAGCATTGCGACAAGTACGATACCCAGTGGCGCAAAGCCAGTAAACGTCGTCACCATGTTAGCAAGGAAACTTGCTAGCGCTTCGCCCGTAAGTAAGTTGGTGATAGTAAGAGCTTCGCCCGTTCGAGGGTTTGGAAGATCGAATGATACATTCGACAAAAGTGCTGACGCCGCCCAAGTAATGATCAATGCCCAGAAGAACAAAATCGCAGGATCAGGAATTTTGTTACCTGTCCTCTCGATAAAGTTTAAAAAGCGCTCCATCCCGCTCGGCTTCGATGATGGTGCCTTATTTACAGCTTGGTTACTCATGGTAACTCCATAGTGAATGATGTTGGTGCCAAGGCCTATTTGAATAATTATAACGACCTACTATCCAACGAGTATTCTAGTAAACACTAATGGGGAAAGCACAAGGTTCTAGATTTTTTTTCATAATTGGAGACATATTTTGCAAAAACACCACTTCAATTAAACATAATAAAAACAGTAGCACATCAACTCAATTAACAGTTCAAAAACTATTTATTAACCGTGACAAATCCGGTATTAAACAGGAATTACACCCGCATTTGTCCCAGCCCATGTATGCAATTGAACTTAGTTTTCGAATTCACTGTATTGTGAGATCATCGTTTTAAGCTGAACGGATTGCGTCTGCCCCATTCTATCTTCCCAACTTGTTGTGATGATGATCGTCTTTAGTGAACCTGATACAGTAGCAGGTGGCACATCCCACTCCACCGTGTACGCTCCAGTGGCGGAAGATCCTGTCACGATAGAGGCAAAACTGGCAGTAGAAATCGTAGAAAGCGCATCCGAAGCACCACGCGTTCGGAACCATTCAAGCTGGTTCTCTGTTAGACGCAGTGCTTCAATACTTTTTATGGCATATTCGGATTCGCGTTCTAGATACACGTTTAGCTTAGTTAAACCTAGAGCCCCAACACCGATAAGCAGAAAAGAAATTAGAACTTCAAGAAGGTTAAAACCTTTTTGTTTAGAGATCATTCCAGGAGCCTCGCTGCCACTTTAGTTTCTCAATGTACTTGCCGCTCTTTCCACCATTGTAGGCAGGTATCAAAGATCCATTTAATTTTATAGTTCTATCTTCTGCATCTAACCCTATCCCGCCATCAAGCTTCAATGAACCATCTAGCAAAAAAGCATATTTATTAAAGTCATTATTAATATCATGCTTGTGAAAAGAAGTAGGGGTTACACCTATATCATTTTTTGAATCAAAAAGATCAATCCATATTTCTTTAACATCCAACACAGTTGGCTTTGAAAGGTATTGGTAAAGAAGTCCATCAAAATAACTCATACTTTGACTGTAGAGAACACCATCATAAATAATAAGCTGAATAGCATTATCTACAGGCTGAGTAGTAGAACCAAAAATATTTCCTGATATTGCGCAACTGCCATCGACCCAAAACCTTCGTTTTCCAGCAGCGTAAGCATTAGCTAACTTAGTATGGCATGACTTAACCCAACCTTTAGGTGTCTTACCGCTAGCAATTACAACGCCAACAGGATCCGCTTTAATCTCGTTTTTGAGTTTTGCTACGTTAACTGCGTTGAAATCCATAGTGAATAAGTCTTTGAAAACCGAAATATTTGCAACATTTTCTTTGATATCTTCATTTTTATTCGAAGTGCTAGTAGTAGCTAGGTAGGTTGGACGTTTGGTTTCTTCAAATAAATTGGATTTGTGCGAATTCTTACAAGTAAAGCTAGGAGCCCCTAAAATCCCAGTAGCATGACTACTGACTGAACTGTCCACCGTCAGAAAGTGCTCATCAGAACCACTTACACTTGCTACATAACTCACGGTTCCACCAGCAATAATAGATGTACACTCACTGTCAGACGACAAACCTTTTGCTTTAGGGACAAAGTGCATTGAGCCAGTAAGCTCTACCGACGCACTCGTTTTTAGTACAGCACCAAGGCCGTTCCCTGTCGAAATTATCACTTTACTTAAATTTGTATTTCCCTCTTTAGATGTAACCAAATATTCATAATCGCTGAGCTTTTTTATCGTAGTAGATACTGTACAGCCTAGTAAAGTAATTGTTCCGGAAGGAGGAAGAACTAACATCTTCTCCTTTATTTGTGCAAAAGCACATTCCAGTCCTCCTTCAGCCTTCCAATGTTCTTGTCGAGCTTTTAGTTCATTCTGAGCCACTTTTAATTGAAAAAATACTCCCTTTGATGATGCGAGAGATGTAATCAAAGCAAACAATAATAGTATGGATGTTACTAACAACGTCGTGTACCCAGAACATCCAAATTTAGATCTCATTGCCAATTCCTTTGCTTAATTGAAAATTCTGCAACTTGATTAATTACGCCATCTACAGTTTGTAAAGCCAAAGTAACATCCGTTACAGCGCTAATATTTGTGCCATTCGTTACGACATCAGAATTTACTGTAAAACTCGTCACTTGAAAAATATCTTCATCAAATAAAGAACGACAAAAATCCACACCATCAAAAGACAGTATTTTGGCTTGGGATACTACGCCATTTTCACAGATTACAAGTTTGCTATCTCGCTTCTCATACTTAATATTTCTATAGTTTTTATTTAGCGGAGAGTCATCTCTAAAATAAACAAAACCAATAGAAGATGCACCACTGATTGTAATTGTTTCCAAGGCTCCGGATAATTTAAGAGACATACCATGACCACCATCATAACCAGCCCTTTGAATATCTTCTTTCATAACAGATAAAGTGATATTAAGACTTTGCAATAAATTTAGCTCTAAGCTTTTTTCTTTTGCTGTTTTTTGTAAACTCAAGAATATAGAGCCCACTACACTAAGAACAATTAACCCAATTAAAGAACTAATCATTAATTCAATTAAAGAGCTACCTATTTGATAGCGTTTGTTAGCACTGACGGTAATCATATAACTTAGTTCCAGAGTTACTACAAATCTTAATCCTCCCAGGAGGGTTTGAGATCTTTGCTTGTAGTTTTATGTTTTGAGCATTGGTTGGGAAAAACTCTATATTTCCTCCTTGGGGCCGTCCACGGACCTCATCGAAGCTTATTTTTTGATTATCGTAACTGTGCTTCAAAGATAATTCAGAGTATGCGGAGCCGGAAAGGTTTAAGATTACTCCCCCTGAGCCGCTAGATGAGTTAGTTAACTGTAGAGACCATGCACCTTGACTGACAACGACGTTTTTAGCCATAGAGAAATGAATATATAACTTTTGATTTCTCATTACCGCCTCGGACTTACTTTGGCTTAGAAAACCAGCTAATTCAGTTGCTAATCGCTGCATTTGCACAGTTTGTGAAACACGGCTAAAGCTTGGAGCTGCAAACGCCAATATAATACTCAGTACAGCAACAGTAATAAGAAGCTCCAACAACGTAAACCCGCGAGGCATTTCCCAAATTCCTATGTAAACGGCAAAAGGGCCGTAATTCATCTTGCACAGATGCTATCACCTGCCAAAAATAGGCGGAAAAGTGAAAAGGAAACTACTCGTGATGATTCGAATTTCTCGTTGTAACGGCTACAAAAAAGGATTGAGAGGGATGACATTGATCGAATTACTGGTAGCTGTAGTGATTGTCGGGATCATTGCTGCAGTCGCATACCCCTCTTACACTAATCATGTAATCAAGTCTCATAGGACGGTTGCCTTGAGCGATCTTAGTCGAATTCAGCTAGAGCTAGAGACATCTTATGATGGTGGGTACGACTGGAGTCATATTCTCTCTGGAGGAACATGCACTCTATGTGACTCAGACACAAATAGATTTTCTTTCGATATTGCGAGCTCTGCAAGTACGGCCTATACCATTACAGCAACAGCAAAATCGTCTCTGGGACAAGACGACGACGAGTGCTTGACTGGTTCTAAAACGATTACTTTAACGTCAACAAATGTCGAAGAACCAAGTGATTGCTGGAATTAGGAAGAACACCGAGATGCAAAAAGGCCTGCATTTTAGCAGGCCTTTGTATTTGTGCTTTTCACTAACGTCTTAGCTGGTTAAATCATCAAAGAACTTTTTCACACCGTTGAAAAAGCCTTCTGATTTAGGCTTGTGCTTAGTTGCCGCTTCACCACCACAAGACTCTTCAAACTCTTTGAGCAGTTCTTTTTGGCGTGAGCTTAGGTTTACTGGTGTTTCAACAACCAACTTAACAATAAGATCACCAACACCGCCACCGCGAACGCCTTTCACACCTTTACCACGCATACGGAACATACGACCTGTTTGCGTTTCTGAAGGCACTTTTAGGCTTACGCGACCATCTAGGGTTGGTACTTCAACTTCACCACCTAGAGCTGCCATCGCAAAGCTTACTGGCACTTCACAGTATAGGTTGTTGCCATCACGCTCGAAGATATGGTGCTCTTTCACGTGCACTTGTACATACAAGTCACCCGCTGGTGCTCCCATTTCTCCCGCTTCACCTTCGCCAGATAGACGAATACGGTCGCCAGTATCAACACCTGCTGGGATCTTAACGTTAAGTGTTTTTGTTTTCTGCTTACGACCTTGACCATGACACTCATTACAAGGGTCTTTAATGATTTTACCTTTGCCGTGACAGGTAGGACAGGTTTGTTGCACTGCGAAGAAGCCCTGGCGCATCTGTACTTGACCATGACCATGACAGGTACCACATGTTTCAGCAGATGAACCTTTCTTCGCGCCACTACCATCACAGGTATCACAGTGTACTAGTGTCGGTACTTCGATCTCTTTCGTTACACCACGAACCGCTTCTTCTAGCGTCAATTCCATGTTGTAACGTAGGTCAGCACCTCGCTGGGCACGGTGGCCACCACCGCCACGACGACCACCACCAAAGATGTCACCGAATACATCGCCAAAGATGTCGCCGAAATCAGCACCGCCGCCGCCAAAGCCGCCGCCACCGAAACCACCGCCGCCTTGTTCAAAAGCTGCATGACCGTATTGGTCGTACGCCGCTTTCTTTTGAGGGTCGGTCAGAACTTCGTACGCTTCTTTTACTTCTTTAAACTTGTCCGCCGCAGAATCATCACCCTGGTTTCGGTCTGGGTGGAATTTCATCGCTAGACGCTTATACGCCTTTTTGATATCGCGCTCTGAGGCATCACGGCTTACGCCTAATACTTCGTAAAAATCACGTTTTGACATGTTCTTCGTCACCAGTTAATT
>NZ_JAWOVM010000143.1:0-6236 GCF_033339895.1 Vibrio sp. 1751 | reverse complement strand
ATTCCCTGTTACTTAATCGATTGATAACCATGTTTGTAGCATCATCTCCAGCCAAATGTGACTTTTTATTAAATTTTATTAATGGCTAAACTAACCAAAAAATGTCCATAAGTAAAGCATTAATGTGACGTATGTCTCTATAAATTGATTGTCTTGGTCATGGTTTAGTCAAGTTTGTCAAAGAGAACAATCCCATTATTTACATTTGATATCATTCACGACTAAGGAAAGAATAAAGCACGAATAACGTCCAATATTGGAGTGAAAAACCAACATCGTCTATTCAAAACTGGCTCTGTTTTTACTTCGAAACATCTTGAGCGTATTGAAGCGCTCGAGCTTCTTTATCATAGACTTGTGACAGAGTTTGATATTGTGAAGAGAGGCGCTTGTAATCTTCAGCAAGTTCCAAAGCGTTGGTGTTATACCATTCCGCAGTTATTTGATTGACGGTTTTGTTTGACTCGCGGCACTTTTGGACCAGGATCTCCCACCCATTAGCTGACCATTGGGATTGTGTGCTCAATTTAAGCAGTTGATTCGCTTTAGTTGTGAGCTCTTCTTTGTATTGAATCGATGCTTTTAATTGCGCTTTGAACACATTTTGGTTCGACTTGGCACGCCAAAGTAGCACGAGCTCATGCAGTGAAAAGGTTTCGGACAATAACTGACGCTGTTTATGTTCGGTTAAAAGTGTATTGAATACCTCAACATGCTGATTGTAATTGGACTCTAAACGATTGAATTGGGTAAGATTGTCATTCCACGACGATGGGTTACATTGAATATTGGCGTGCCCCGTTATCGGGAACAGAAGAAATAGTAGTATCCAATTGAGTCTGTTGATCATTATTGCTCGCGTTAGTTGACCTGCTCTTTTGAGTATATACCCAAATTTCTACGACATGCGTGCTGCTGGTGGGATAAGAATAAAGAATGAAAAGGAAAAGGGCATGAAGAAAATTCTCGTCGCATTGATTGTCATGCTGTTGCTCGGCGGAGCGGGGGCTGGATACTATTTCTTCTTTATGCAGAAAGATGAACCTGAAGCACCAAAGGCTACACAAGTCGAGCAATCGTCACTGCAAAAAGAAACATCCAAACCGATTCTGGATTTAGAAGCCGCTCCCCCGGAAGTTACCGAGTACTACGTTATTGAGCGTCGTGTCAATGTTTACAACAAGCCTAACCTTAATGCTTTAGTTGTCGATACGCTCTATAAGGGAGAAAAAGTATCGGTGTTAGAAAAAGTAGATGGGTGGTACCGAATCTCCGGCTATCTTGTCTATGAAGAGGGTGGAGAAGAAAAAGCCGAATGGTTGAATGCTGAAGGGTTATCGGATGCAGAGCCAGTTATTAAAGAGCAAGAGCGCTTAGAGATATTGGAGGAATACCTACAGAAGTCGGATGATTTAAAAGTTCACTTGGATATTTTCCGTAAGAAAACACAGCAATTGTTAGACGATGAAACCTGTGATCCGAGTGATTTTGAGGAGCTCGGGGGTTGGGTGCGTTCTGTGACGTTCAAAAAGCGCAAGGTTTACTTCATCTATTGTGGCGGTTTGGAGCAAGAGAATAAGATCTACTTAGATGTTGATAAGGGCGATATTTTTTATCGATAACTCACCACCAATTACACTCGTTCTCTAAAGACGTTTTGATAAATGCAATAACGATGCAAACCTGAAATCAGAGATTTATAACTTTTTAGTTGTGAACCATAATCAATAGGAATACTATCAACGAGTCAAGTGACCTAACTTGGCTCTTTGTGTTTTTAGTGAGTTCCTATGCCTTGGATTTACCTTAGAAAGTTGATTTTGCTGCTATTTGCAATGGTATTGCTACCAGTGCATGTATCTGCTGCGCAAATCGACCACAAGGCTCACGTACCGCACTTTTCTAAGCTACAACCTTTTGTAGCCGTAAGTGTATCGCCAAACTCTTCCGTCGATTTTTCTGAAGTTTCAGAAGAAAGCTCTCAATCTCCAGTATCTGAAGGCCATGCAAGTCTCGATTCCGTTGCTTTGTTTAACTCTCAGCGCTGGACGTCTTACTTACGGGAAGGGCTTGATGACGAGCACGTAGATTTTGTCGGCGATCTCACTACTCCGTTTTACGCTGATGCGGGTTACGCATACAGTTTGATGGACATTAACTGGCGTCACAACCAGTCCACATTTTATCATTTCACAAGCGATCATCGCATTTCTGGTTGGAAAGAGACCAATGCCATGTACGTCGCACTCAATAGTCAGTTTTCTGCCTAAACACCATTTATTTGCACCATTGTGCACTCTTAACACGACGATTGTATTCGACAGGACGTGAGCGTTCTTAGCATTTCATACCCTGAATTTATTCTGGGAGCATCTGTCGTGTGTTAAGCCTTGTTATTAAAAGCTTCACTTCATCGTGAAGGGATGATGTTTACATGAAAAAAACACCAAAGCAGCAAAAGAACAGAAAGCTGATGAATCACTACTCAGCTTGGAAATATGTAGTATTAATCACGACGGTCATTATTTTAACCCTAAGTGCTATACCAACTTGGTTTGGCGAACAGCCTTCTATCCAGTTGACGTTTTCGGAGCAAAACAACAGTGAAATGTCGGTTGTTCATCTGAATCAACTGCTAAAAACCAACCATATTTCAGCCGACAAAATCATCGAAAAAGACGGCAAAACAACCATTGTATTCGATGGTGAAGATGCGCAAAGTAAAGCTCGTGCGTTGTTAAACAAAGAGCTAAATAAAGACGACAGCATCACTTTCTCATACGTATCGGTTGCGCCAGAATGGTTGAATGAGATGGGCTTTAGCCCAATTAAGCTCGGTCTTGACCTTCGTGGTGGCGTTCAGTTTTTGTTGAATGTTGATGTGAATAAAGCGTTTGAAGAACAACGTGATGCGTTGATTGATGAAATCAAAGCGAATCTACGTGATCAACGTGTTCGTGGTGTGCAAGTTCGAGCAGAAAGTGGCAACCGAATTACGGTAAACAGTGACAGCGAGCAAGCATTGTCGGAAGTGAACAATTTCTTGCGTCAAAACTACCCGGGCTGGATTTCAAAAAGTTCATCTCGTGGCTTTGTGCTTGAACCGAGTGAACAAAATATCCAAGAATTTCAATCGTCGACTCTTCAACAAAACCTGAAGATCATGCGTGGTCGTATTGAAGAACTTGGTATCACAGAAGCACTAGTGCAACGCCAAGGTAAAGAGAGCATTCGAATTGAGCTCCCTGGTGTACAAGATCCTGCTCAAGCGAAAAACGTTATTGGTGCAACAGCAAGCTTGGCGTTTTATGAAGTGAAAGATGCGAGCCAAGCACACAGCAGCCAAGATCTTGTTCTTCAAGACAATGACGGTCGTACGGTGATTTTGGCAAAACGACCAGTCCTAACGGGTGAGCACATCGTAAACGCTCGTGCTGGTGTCGACAAAATGGGTATGTCAGAAGTAAATATTTCTCTTGACCACGCTGGTGGTAAGAAAATGAGCGACTTCTCAGCAACTCACATCGGCAAGCCAATGGCGACCGTTTACCGAGAGTACAAAACAAACGATCGCGGTGTAACTGAGCGTAGTGAGCGCGTTATCAGCGTCGCGACTATTCAATCTCAACTTGGTAGCCAGTTCCGTATTACTGGGGCAGGTAGCATGGACGATGCGCAGCAGTTGGCGCTATTACTTCGAGCGGGTTCACTAACTGCGCCGGTTACTATTGTGGAAGAGCGTACTATCGGTGCTTCTCTGGGGGCAGAAAACATTGAAAACGGTTTTGCAGCACTGGCTTTAGGTATGGGACTAACACTGACCTTTATGGCACTTTGGTACCGCCGCTTAGGTTGGGTAGCAAACGTGGCGCTTTGTGCCAACATGCTTTGTTTGCTTGGCTTAATCGCCTTGTTACCAGGAGCGGTTCTAACGCTTCCGGGTATTGCCGGTTTAGTGTTAACCGTCGGTATGGCAGTAGACACCAACGTTATTATCTTTGAACGTATTAAGGACAAAATGCGTGAAGGCCGCAGCTTCGCTCAAGCGATTGATCTTGGCTTTGACAGCGCATTCTCGACCATCCTTGATGCCAACATTACTACCATGATCACCGCCGTGATTTTGTACGCCATCGGTAATGGCCCAATCCAAGGCTTTGCCTTAACACTCGGATTAGGTTTGTTAACCAGTATGTTTACAGGCGTATTTGCCTCTCGAGCAATGATCAATTTAATTTGGGGCCGCGATGCCCGTCGTGATGTGAGGGTTTAATCATGGTCGAAATGCTAAAACAAAATATTCGTAAAATTCGCTACTTTACTACGCTAGTTTCCATCATTTTAACGGTGATCGCGATCGTCGCTCTAGGCTTTAAAGGGTTGAACCTAGGTTTGGACTTCACTGGCGGTATGGTGACAGAAGTAAAGGTAGATAAGCAGCTAACTAACCATGATTTGCTTGACGTTCTGCAACCAAAGCTTGGTGAATCTGCGTCAGTGACACGCTCTGGTGAAGATGGCCGTTGGGTGATTCGTTACTCTGCGCCGGAAGATGGACAAACGTTGCCAAGTGTAGAAGAGGTGTTGAAGCCAATCTCTCACCAAGTTGATGTTGTCAGCAACAGTATAGTTGGCGCTCAAGTTGGCCAAGACTTGTTTGAACAAGGTGGCTTAGCATTGTTGATTTGTGTCTTGAGTATTCTCGGTTACTTGTGTTTCCGTTTTGAGTGGCGTTTAGCGAGTGGTTCACTGTTTGCTTTGGCCCATGATGTGATCTTAGTGCTTGGCTTCTTTGCAATTACTCAAATGGAGTTCAACTTAACCGTTTTTGCTGCTGTGCTGGCGATTTTAGGTTACTCATTGAATGACTCGATCATCATTGCAGACCGAATCCGTGAGCTGTTGATTGCGAAGCAGAGTTGGAAAACAGAAGACATCAATGACCAAGCTGTTATTGCGACGTTTTCACGCACTATGGTGACATCTGGTACGACATTGATCACTGTTGGTGCATTATGGATTATGGGAGGAGCGCCTTTGGCTGGTTTCTCAACCGCCATGTTTATTGGCGTTCTGTCGGGTACATGGTCTTCGATTTCGATTGGTACTGTGCTGCCGGAGTGGTTGAAACTGGAGCCGAAACATTATCTTCCAGTTGAGATTGACGCAGCGCCGTAGCATTATTTTTAAGGTAAAAGTGCTTGCGCCACTCATCTTGAGTGGCGCTTTTTTGTGCTTATTTCACGCGCATCAAGCGATGTTTCACAAGTCCCAAATCGAACTCTAAGACTTGTGAGCGCTTCATTGCTTCGACTTTATTCAACATCGACTCTTGGTAGCCTTTCTTCTTCATCCACTGAAGAGGTACAGAGAAAGCATCTTCATTAACGACATAAGACTCGCCTTTATGCTCACCGCTATAGACGTTCACAACCCAAACTCGGGCTTGAAAGTCCAATACTTCACCCATGACTTTAGCGATTTTATTCAGAATATTTTTCATTGTTTCCAGTTTGCCTTAGCTTAGTAGCAACCAGACACCAACTCCCATCATTAAAGTGCCTGCGATACGGTTCATTAGACGTACATTCTTAGACTGACCTAATACGTGTTTCAACCCTTTACCACCAGTAGCGTACAGAGACATGCAAATGAACTCAAACAGTAAAATAATGGAGACAAGTATGATCAGTTGCGGTGCAAGCGCTGCGTTTTGGTCTATAAAAGGCGGTAAAAGAGAAATCATAAATGCCCAGCCTTTTGGGTTTGCGATTGCGGTAACGAAGCCTTGCATGATCAGTGTGATATTGTCACTCTTTGGTGTTTCTAAGTTGTCGACATTAATCGCAAGTTTCCCTCGCGATCGCCACATTTCAACACCAAGATAGAGTAAATAACCGCCACCAATGAACTTTAACGCGATAAACATCCAAGGATAATTGAGCATAATCGCAGCGATACCTAACACCGCAGAGACTGACACCAGCGCAACACCGAGAAGCTCTCCTATCATCATCCATAACGTGCGACGATAACCGATACTCATACCTAACGTTAGGGCGAGAGTCATGCACATACCAGGCGTGATTGAGACAAAAAAGAAAGTAGGGATGAACATACTGAGCAATGCAAGATTCATATCTGTTGATGATTTAGTGAGGCTTTGTTGCGTAATTCGATGGAACTAAATCAAGAAGCTACGATCTGAGCGGTTACGCCCATCAATCGTCGTAGCC
>NZ_JAWOVM010000142.1:0-6371 GCF_033339895.1 Vibrio sp. 1751 | reverse complement strand
AGTTGGTTAGAATACCGGCCTGTCACGCCGGGGGTCGCGGGTTCGAGTCCCGTCCACTCCGCCACTTATATTAAGCCTCAGTCGAAAGACTGAGGCTTTTTTCGTTTCTACTGCGGCGTTTCCCTGAAGTGTGTTTACACCTAATTAGACTACTCCCCATAATCCCTACTAAGTGAACTTTGCGTGATTACACACTAGGCTTTAATTAATATAGGCCGTTGATGCTGTGGAAAGACAATATGACCTACAAACAAACCTAAGTAATCTATGGTATTCAAAGGCGTTCAACGGCTTGAATCTTGATGAGAAAGAAAAAACGAACTGTGCACATAATCCAGAAAAGCGTCATATATACCCCCAATCTCTCCTGGCTCAAAAATCAAACGACTTGAAAAGAATTGGAAGGTGAAAGATTGAAGGAGCTCTTCATTAGCGAGGTGATGATTTTCGACGCTGAACATTTGATGAGTCTCAGAAAAAATATATCGCCAAAGGGTAAGAAGCGCCAGAACAGAGAGGGGTAGCTTAGCTCGAGGCTGTAAGCTATGCGGAATACTCACAAACGTCAAAGCTCAAACCCATTAAGAGAGTCGCTCTAGATCTAAGTGGTTATGTGCTTATTCCAAATGGATTATATGAAAAAGCCAACTGCTAAAGCGGTTGGCTTAGTATAAAAATTTCGACGTACTTTAGAGCGAGAAATGATGTCTAAAGAATACGTTTTAAAACACCATCTGCCTTTAGGCGGGTAATTTTTCTGACCAGTCGCTGTACCTCTATAGGATAGTCTTCTACTTTCTCTAATTGCTTATAAGTACAGATAAGGTGAGTATGCTCAAGAATACGCGAAACTTCGTCTTCAAACTTCTCAGTGAGCTTCGCATAATTGTCTTGTATGAGTAGCCCATTTTCTAGGTCGAGTGACCAAGCACGTGGATTTAGGTTATTCCCAGTAAGTAGCATATAGCGTTTATCAACCCAAATACCCTTAAGGTGGAAGCTGTTATTGTCATGCTTCCATAGGTGAATTGACAATTTACGTGCGGCGATATTCGCTTCATTGGCTTTCGCAAAGCGACGCAAATTCACTTCGTAAAGATATGGAAGTCCGCCAATGGTTTTAAAGTCTTCCTCAGGTGCAATGTAAAAGTCATTGGCGGTTTTATCGCCCACAACAATAGTTACTTTCACACCACGCTTCATGGCTCGTTTCACTTCACGATGAAGTGCTTTAGGGAAGTTAAAGTAAGGCGTACAAATGAAAATTTCGTCTTGGGCTGCTGCCAATAACTTTACAATCTGTTGATTGAGCAGATTACGGCGTTTGCCTAGCCCAACTAACGGAGTGACTTTTACACTTTCTTCTGTTGCAGCTTGGTCTTCAAACTTATAGTTGGCTTGAGCAAGAGAAGCCCTCAGTTGGCGAATCGCCGACTTTATTTCTTTGGTTTCTGGCTTATCTTTTCCTGCAAGATCATTAACGGCAGGGTGAGCAATCATTTCTTCCTGAATGAATTGCACCATTGAATTCGCTAAAGATTCATGTCGAATCACATGGTAACGATCAAATCGATAACGTTCATGATAATGGAGATAAACGTTATTTAAGCTCGCCCCACTGTAGATAACAGTATCATCGACAATGAAGCCTTTTAAATGCAGTACCCCAAAAACTTCTCTGCCACGCACTGGTATGCCATAGACAGGGATTGGGTGCTGGTACTTACTGGCATATGCTTTGTAAAGCGCTGAATTACCCTCAGATGTCTCCGCACCAATCAGGCCACGCTGCGCTCGATGCCAGTCGACACAGATATTGATGTCCAACCCAGGATTGCGCTGTTTCGCTTCATAAAGCGCAGTGAGAATTTCACGTCCAGCTTCATCATCTTCCAGATATAGAGCGACTAGGTAAATTCGCGACGTTGCTTTGCTGATAGCATCTAAAAGACGGGTTCTGAATGATTCTGCTGAATACAGAACATCAAAGTCTTCCGGATTGACAGCGAGACTTGGCAACTGTTCGAATGGATTCCTACTTACTATCATATCGGTATGAGTACCTTAGTTTAGTGCAATATTGCGAACCTGCCATTTTATCAAAGATATGATTTACCTGGCTACAAAAGCACGCGTTTTGATGTCGTTGAAGAGATGAATTGCATTGGAATGAGATCTTTACCGCTATCTACGTAACGTTGAAATGCCATTTTTAGCGGGTGTGGTAGCTCAGAGCAATCAATTGTTGTGAATCCATGCTTGGAATAATAGGATTCGAGATGTGTAAACGCGAAGCAATAATCGCCATCAGTGAAAACATTGTTTTTACAATGAGTTAGTAGTTTTTTTCCAATCCCTGTTCCCCTAACTTTCGGAATGACCAACATTCCTGTCAACAGACGAACTTTATCTACACCTTTTAAACGTAGTAACGCAATGATTTCACCCTTATGGCTTGCTGTAATGATCAATTCATCCTTTTTGGCTCGACCCGCAGGGTAATACGCTTTGTATAGTTTCTTAATGAGCGGGAGCTTGATGGGATTTAACACTTCTATGATTAATGAGTCTGGTATTGTCACTGCGGTTAAAAGATAACTAATGTAGAATGTCGACAGTTTAAGAGAATCTTATCTGGTGTTGCAAACCTACTATGCAAATTAAAACAAATGCGAGCCTAAAGGCTTACCATACTTTTGGAATTGAACAATCGTGTTCCTATTTAGCTATCGTTGAGTCGCTCGAAGATGTTATTGAGCTATTTCAAAACCCAAGATTCACCCATTTACCAAAACTTTTTTTAGGTAAAGGAAGTAATGTTCTTTTTACAGAACATTTTGAGGGATTAGTGATTGTTAATCGAATCATGGGTAAAGAAGTCACGGAAACGGATGAGCACTACCTATTACATATTGCCGGTGGTGAAGATTGGCCTGAATTGGTTTCCTGGTGTGTGAATCAGGGGATCGGTGGGGTCGAGAACTTAGCTTTGATTCCAGGTTGTGCTGGCTCGGCTCCTATTCAGAACATTGGTGCGTATGGCCTAGAGCTAAAAGACATCTGTGATTATGTAGATGTTCTTGACCTAACTACGTTTGAAAACAAAAGAATGCACGCCCAAGACTGTGAGTTTGCCTATAGGGATTCCATATTTAAACATGCGTTGCACGGAAAGTGCTTTATCACCGCATTAGGGCTTAAGTTGGCGAAGCAATGGCAGCCGATTAACCAGTACGGCCCTTTACAAACTATCCCAGAAGAACAACTCAGCCCTGCTTCTATCTTCGAACGAGTATGCCAAGTGCGAAAGGCAAAACTGCCAGATCCAACCAAGATAGGTAACGCAGGTAGTTTCTTTAAAAACCCAGTGATCACACAAGATCACTATGATCGACTAACAAAAAAACACCCTAACGTAGTGGCCTACCCAGCTTCAGGAGGAATGAAAATTGCTGCTGGTTGGCTTATCGATCAGTGTGGATTAAAAGGGAAGTCTGTACACGGTGCGCAGGTCAACCCTATGCAAGCTTTGGTTTTGACCAACATAGATAATTGTAGTGCTGATGACATTGTCGCGCTTGCTTCTCTAGTGAAGCAGACAGTATGGGACAAATACCAAATCATACTTGAGCATGAAGTACGCTTTCTTAATCGTACCGGGGAGACCAATTTGGCTCAGATCGAGGCATCTAGATGAGAAAAGATCACTCTACGAAACTTCATATTCTAAAGTTATTAAGTGATGGCGAGTTTCATTCAGGAGAAGCGTTGGGCGACGATCTTAATGTTTCTAGAGCGGCAATCGCTAAGCACATTAAAGGTCTTAGTGAATGGGGTATTGATATTTATCGAGTGCAAGGGCGCGGTTACCAATTAGCCTCACCATTGCAGTTGTTAGACGAGACTCTCCTTACCACTAGCTCGGAGTCACTTGTTGAACTCGTCCCTGTGATTGACTCAACGAATCAATATTTGCTCGACAGAGTCGCGGCTTCGGAAAAGGGCCGTGTTTGTATTGCTGAATATCAAGCACAAGGGCGTGGTCGCCGCGGTAGACAATGGGTCTCACCGTTTGGCTCTAACTTATATCTCTCTATGTATTGGCGACTGGATGCAGGAATGGCTGCGGCAATGGGCTTGAGCTTGGTGATTGGGATTGCCGCAGTGGAAGCTTTGGAAGAAGTAGGCATGCAAGGTGTTAAACTCAAGTGGCCGAATGACTTGTATTATCAAGATAAAAAACTGGCCGGAATCTTGGTTGAAATGTCGGGTCAGGCCGGTGGGGCTGCTCATCTAGTGATTGGGATGGGCCTGAATATTGGAATGCCTGACGACCAGCCTGAGATTGACCAGCCATGGACCACGTTGAACCAAGTAAATCAGAGTCTCAAGATCGATAGAAATGTTCTAGCAATGACACTTATCAAGCATTGGAATTCCGCACTTGTCGAATATGAAATGAAAGGACTTACTGGCTTTATCGAACGTTGGAATCGGTTAGACAATTTCCTTAATCGTCAGGTCAAACTGCTTATTGGTCCTAGAGAGGTATATGGCGTCGTTCGAGGCATCGATCATCAAGGTGGAATATTAATCGAAACCTCCCAAGGACTAGAGACTTATATTGGTGGTGAAATCTCGTTGCGTAAAAGTGACTAATCTTCGATTACTTTCGCAACGAGACTTTATCAACTAAGTGGTTAACGCCTTTGTGTAGAATCAAGTGGGCTCTCTCACGAGTTGGAAGAATATTCAATTCTAAATTGAGCCCATTAATATCATGCCAAATTTGCTTCGCTTTTTTCTTTGCGTCATCGACAGAGAGTTGTGTGTAGTGGCTAAAATAAGAGCCTGGTTTCGTAAAGGCCCCTTGGCGAAACTTTAAAAAGCGTTCTACATACCAATGTTCAATGGTTTCTGTTTCTGCGTCGACATAAATTGAAAAATCTAAAAAGTCAGAGACGAAGACACGATGCGGGTCATGTGGATAGTCCATTCCACTTTGCAGAACGTTTAAACCTTCAATAATAAGAACATCCGGTCTATCCACTTTTCTTAGTTCATCAGTAATGTCATACGTGATGTGAGAGTAAATGGGTACTTCAAGATCGGGCTTTCCTGCCTTTACGTCAGACATGAACTCGACTAAACGCTTGATATCATAGGATTCAGGGAAGCCTTTACGATGCATGATACCGCGTTCTTCTAGTACTTTTTTCGGATATAGGAAGCCATCTGTTGTAACCAAGGACACTTTGGGATGATTCTCCCAACGAGAAAGCAATGCCGTTAGAATACGAGCAGTCGTACTTTTGCCTACAGCAACACTGCCAGCGATACCAATTACGAAAGGGGGAGCATGTTCCTCTGTATTTAAGAATTGTTGTAATACGGAATTGCGGCTTTGACGAGCTTGGACATACAGATTCAAAAGACGAGACAAAGGAAGGTAGATCTCTACCGCTTCCTCCATGGTTAGGTTTTCATTAATGCCCTGAAGCGCAGTCAAGTCGTCTTCAGAAAGTGTCATCGGTACAGAGTTTCTTAACTCGGCCCAATTTGCACGGTCAAATGACAAAAATGGACTCATGGGTCTCTTTTATCCTTGGTTTAATAGAAGCAAGAACATACATCAAGCGAACTTCAAAGCAAACGACAAAGGTCGAAGTTTGCTTTAAAAAAGCTAAGTTTGTACGAATTTGCAGCAAACGAATCTAAAAAATCGAAATTTATGATTTTTTTTCAAATTACTATTGCAACCTAGAAAATCATTCAATAGAATGCGCACCACTTATGCCGACTTAGCTCAGTAGGTAGAGCAACTGACTTGTAATCAGTAGGTCACCAGTTCGATTCCGGTAGTCGGCACCATTCTTTCCTTTAGTAGTCTGAATGGCTTGAAAATTTGGAGGGGTTCCCGAGTGGCCAAAGGGAGCAGACTGTAAATCTGCCGGCACTGCCTTCGATGGTTCGAATCCGTCCCCCTCCACCATATTCTTTAGGAAATAGCTCTCAGAGTTACGTGTTGCGGGCATCGTATAATGGCTATTACCTCAGCCTTCCAAGCTGATGATGCGGGTTCGATTCCCGCTGCCCGCTCCACTCTAATTTGAGTGCTGATATAGCTCAGGTGGTAGAGCGCATCCTTGGTAAGGATGAGGTCGGCAGTTCGAGTCTGCCTATCAGCACCAGCTCTCAAGTTTATTTCCTTTTGATATTAGATTTACCAATTATCTTTTTTTGGTTGCGTGGTCAATTTGGGCCACCTAAATCCGTACCTAGAGGGACCACTCATGTCTAAAGAAAAATTTGAACGTACGAAACCGCACGTTAACGTTGGTACTATCGGCCACGTTGACCACGGTAAAACA
>NZ_JAWOVM010000141.1:0-6371 GCF_033339895.1 Vibrio sp. 1751 | reverse complement strand
TGAAAACCTTGCTCAGAAAGGTAACGCTCCAATAGAGCACGTAAACGAGCATCGTCATCAACCACTAAAATTTTATGATTTTCTTGCATTGAAACATCCTTTCAGAAGCGTCTATTGTCGAAAATGTATCACTGTTTTTCCTAACGTGCTCAAGCAAATTGTTACTCTTTTTATCTTAAGCGCTTTATTCTCTCTCTAGCAGGTATTTTCAGCACCTACTATTGACCATAATTCCATTCCAGTTCACGTTTGGCCTCAAGCAGCTCTTGCTGTGCCTCAGCCAGCTTGTGACGTTTTTTCTCAATTTTGTCTGCTTTCCCTGAATGCTGAGCTTCGACTAATTCTTCCTCTCGCTCCTCAACTTCTTTAGTCTTTTCTTCCACTTCTGTTTGCAGCTCTTGGCGCAGCTCACCTTCCGAGCATTCATTCTGGATAGCGGAAAGTGCTTGCTCCAAGCCTTTAATGCGATGCTCATTACCTTGCGCTTTTGCATACTCAAGCTGCTGCTCTACCGCTAACTCTTTAGCGTCACAGCCTTTCACTTCATCTTGAGCAAAAACTGAAAGTGAGAAACCTATTGTTAGTGCAGCACTACACATGACTGCTTTGTTCATTTTACTTCTCCGAGAAAGGCACCATGCCTTTATACCAAATATTCTGACGTTGAGACCCAAGTCACTTCTAGTGAACTTCATGAGACTTGAATCGGTGATAAAGCCTCAGTCTTCCGAGGCCGGTTGAGTGTATTCAATTGAGTTGATGAACCACTCTTTTTCACCTTCTGGGGTGCGTACCGTGAACTCTTCATCCACTTGTTTTTTCAACATCGCTCGCGCCATAGGTGAATCGATAGAGATGTAGTCTTTCGCATCGCCATAAATCTCTTCAGGCCCGACAATACGAAACTTTTTCACTTCTCCTGCCTCATTTTCTATTTCCACCCATGCACCAAAAAAGACTTTGCCTTCTTGTTGCGGAGAATAGTCAACGATCGTGACTTCTGGCAGTAATTTACGAAGGAAGCGGACACGACGGTCGATCTGACGGAGTAAACGTTTATTGAAGGTGTAATCCGCATTTTCTGAGCGATCGCCCAGGCTCGCAGCCCAAGTGACGATCTTGGTGATTTCCGGGCGCTTTTCATTCCAAAGGTAATCATGCTCTTGTTTGAGTTTGTTGTAACCTTCTCGTGTAATCAGCTTAGTTTTCAAATTAACTCCTATCTCAACTAAAAAATGCTGCTCTTTGGCAGCATTAAGGAGATGATATACCCAAAGATCCAATGTTTTTCAGGCTTTGGGTATCAAGGTGATAAGGCGGCCAGAGTGTTACTTTTCGTAATCCGGTTTTTGCGTCACGATGTAATTCGTATCACTCGAAACAACCGCGCCATGTTTTAGGAAGTTTTTACCTAAAATCATGCTGTAATGGAAGCGACCTCGGTCCTGTAAGTTGACTCGGATCTTCTTCTCTAATTCGCCAAGCTTAACATGCATTTCAACCACAGGGCGTACGTTCGCTTTCTCGCCTTTCTTCGCTTTAATACGCATGACGTCAACAACAGGCTTAGTAAACGCCTGTTTCATGCCAAGATCGTTCTCATAGGTAAAGCTCACCATGTCTTTGCCGTCTTTCTTAAACTGCTTGATGTTCTTAGCATTGATTGAGCTTACATCTGCACCCGTGTCTAACTTCACAGGGAAAGACATCCCCTCAACTTCCGCCACTTCGATATGGCCAGCTTTGAAAAGTGGCCTTGCATCTAGTAGATGGTCTGCGCGAGTGTTCAGCAACACACCACCCTTGGCTATGTCATGACCAAAGACGAAAAAAGGTTGAGTGTCACCCTCATCAAGCACATCGAGCGCAAACTTCATTGATGTGTCTTTTCTACCGAGAAGAAAGTCTCCTTCGACAACAGGGCGAACCGCGCTGCCAACCTTGAGCTTTTTCAACACTGGTTTGGTGATTTTTTCTTCTTTCCCCTCATCGTTCATTAAATAAAACGTGACGGATTCATCCTTACCTTTTTCTGTTACTTCAAACCCATTTACACGCAGTAATGGCGTTTTCACAGTAAAAGTGGGGTAAGCAGGGACGGTATAACCATCAATGGTGACCTGTTCTTCTGGTGAAACGACAAGAGGTTTTGATTTGAGTGCGCTTTTGAACGTTTTTTCTACGCCACCCAGTAGATTTTCTCTGTCCGTATCAATAACAAAGTGCTGACTCGCGACGTCCCGACCTAAGCGAATTTGCGAACTGAACTTACTGCGATCACGCAGATACACCAACCAACGTTGAGTTTCATTTTCGCCGACTTTGACGGGTAAATAGACTAAAGGGCGCTCGCTTTTGGTCGTTTTCAGCATTCGTACCAAGGGTAATGTCATTGGATGACGCTTGCCATTCTCGCCCTCTAACATAAAAGAGACTTCGTTATGCTTTTTGTCTACCTTGATGTCCAGTGCATGGACGTTGGTATAACGGCTAGAAGTTGAGATGCTGATCTTATATGGCACACCTTCGACTTCAACCGTCTCTTTTTTGCCAATCATTTTTGCGCGTGGCTGTTCTTGAAGGTAATCGTAACCAGCGAAGACCCATGCGTTATCATCGAGATAGGTTTTACCAATCAAGATAGGAGAAGAGAATTGCGTACGCTTGGTCAGGTTCACTTCCGTATCAACGGTGTGACCAGCGATTGTCATCGGCATTTTTATTGTCGGGCGTAGGATGGGCTTTTTGCTTGTTCGACTGCGAATCGCGCTCACTCTTTCCAGATCATCGGTAATCTGTATTTCCTTCCCTGTATAAGGGTGAGGAACCGTAAAGCTAACCTTTACTTGATATGGCTTAAAGCTGTCGGCGTCCCACTTTGCCTTCGTACCACCTAAGTCATCGACAATCGCCCAAAGTAACTCGTTATCTTTCAAATCTTGGTAATCTGGGTGTGAGCTACTGACATGGATATTCTCCGCATGCATCGATGTCGTATCTGCACCAGTATCAATCTTGCCAATAAATGGCACCGCTTTTAGTTCCGGAATGTCACTGTAGTAGACGCTCTCCACACGCCCTAGTACCAATTTGTTATCGAGCTGATAAACGGGAGCTTGTGTGGTTCCTGAGATAGACTGCGCCCAACTAAGCGGGGCGACAAGTAAGGCACTCGTAAGCGCTAACGCCAAAGACATTTTTTTCATCATGATTATCCGTATAAGCCGAGGTACATTTAGTGATATCAACAACCGTGGAATTAGGTTAGTCGATAACTGCGGATATAAGTTCTCAATTTAATTACAGTTTTGACATAAATCTGACTGATGTCCACCAGCGCCCGGTAAATTTTTGCCTCGTTAATTTAAAACATTGCAAATTCTTCGAACGACCCCAATGTTCTATACAACCAAAACCGAATTAAAAGAGAAAACACGGATGAGCCAAGCTATCTGTCGCATGATTGCTCAAGAACTGAATGTTCGCCCAGAGCAAGTCAACGCCGCTGTCACCCTAATTGATGATGGCAACACTGTCCCTTTTATTGCACGTTACCGCAAAGAGGTGACGGGGGGCCTTGATGATACCCAGCTTCGTACTTTGGACAGCCGTCTGTCTTACCTTCGTGAAATGGATGATCGCCGTCAAACCATCCTCAAATCAATCCAAGAGCAAGGCAAACTGACGCCAGAGCTAGAACAAGAGATCGCGCAGGCAGACAGCAAAACTCGTCTTGAAGACTTATACCTACCTTACAAACCCAAGCGTCGTACGAAAGGTCAGATCGCGATTGAGGCTGGTCTTGAGCCGCTCGCAGATCAGCTTTGGAATCACCCACAAACCGAGCCAGAAAGCGAAGCAAGCAAATACCTTGATGCAGACAAAGGCATCGCAGACACCAAAGCTGCATTGGATGGCGCTCGCGCGATCATCATGGAGCGCATCGCAGAAGACGCAAACTTACTGGAAAAAATTCGCAACCACTTAAATCGCAATGCGGAACTGGTCTCACGAGTCGTTGAAGGCAAAGAGCAAGAAGGCGAGAAGTTTAAAGATTACTTCAACCACAACGAGCCCCTAAGCAAAGTGCCATCGCACCGAGCACTGGCGATGTTGCGTGGCCGTAACGAAGGCTTCCTGACATTGGCGATGAACGCTGATCCAGAACAGGAAGAAGGCGCTCGTCAGTCTTACTGCGAAACGATTATCGCCGACCATTATGGCGTAACGCTAAGCAGCGCACCTGCGGATACCTGGCGTAAGCAAGTGATCAGCTGGGCATGGCGCATCAAAGTATCGATGCACATGGAAACCGAGCTAATGGGCGCAATGAAAGAGCGCGCTGAAATCGAAGCGATTGAAGTATTCGCCACTAACCTAAAAGACTTGTTGATGGCAGCACCGGCTGGCCCTCGTGCAACACTTGGTCTCGATCCGGGTCTGCGTACAGGTTCAAAAATCGCGGTTGTCGACTCAACAGGTAAAGTGCTTGCAACCGAAACCATCTACCCTCACCCACCACAAAAACAATACGACAAGTCAGCACAAATCGTTGAGCAGTTGGTGCGTAAGTACAACGTGGATTTGATTGCGATTGGTAACGGTACGGCTTCACGTGAAACCGACAGCTTTGTCGCAGACGTCATCAAACGTGGCAACCTGAAAGTTCAGAAGATCATAGTAAGTGAAGCGGGGGCTTCGGTTTACTCAGCGTCTGAGCTTGCAGCAAAAGAGTTCCCGAATATGGACGTATCACTGCGTGGTGCAGTGTCGATTGCACGTCGTTTGCAAGATCCATTGGCTGAACTCGTGAAAATTGATCCGAAATCTATTGGTGTGGGTCAATACCAGCACGATGTAAGCCAATCTATGTTGGCAAAACGCCTAGATGCGATTGTGGAAGACTGTGTAAATGCGGTTGGTGTTGATGTGAACACCGCTTCTGCCGCACTATTAACACGCGTAGCAGGCTTATCAAGCACCATCGCGCAGAACATTGTCGACTTCCGCGATGAAAACGGTCGCTTTGAAGCACGTACAACCTTGAAGAAAGTACCTCGTTTAGGTCCTAAGGCGTTCGAGCAGTGTGCGGGCTTCCTACGAATCATGGATGGTAAGAACCCACTTGATGCGTCTGCGGTTCACCCAGAAGCGTACCCGGTGGTCAAAGCAATTTCTGAGAAGAACAACAAAGACATCAAAGCACTGATTGGTGATTCAAGCTTCCTTAAAGGTCTGCATGCGGTCGATTACACCGACGATAACTTCGGCGTTCCAACCATTACAGACATCATCAAAGAGTTAGACAAGCCGGGTCGTGACCCACGTCCAGAATTCAAAACGGCGACCTTTGCAGAAGGTGTAAACTCGGTATCTGACTTGGAACCGGGCATGATTCTAGAAGGTGTGGTATCAAACGTAGCCAACTTCGGTGCCTTCGTTGATATTGGCGTTCACCAAGATGGTCTCGTACACATCTCTGCACTGACAGATCGTTACGTGTCTGACCCACGTGAAGTGGTGAAAGCGGGCGACATCGTCAAAGTGAAAGTGATGGAAGTTGACGTGCAGCGTAAGCGTATTGGTCTATCGATGCGTATGAACGACGAACCGGGTCAAGACAACCGCAGCCAACGCTCATCAGCAGCGCCACGTCGTAATGACCAACCGCAGCGTCGTCAGCCTCGCCGTGATGATTCGTCATCGAACAGCGCGATGGGCGGTGCGTTTGCTGCAGCGTTTGCTAAAGCGAAAAAGTAACCTTACCTAGGCTTCACCGCTAACGAGCTTTCATAACTAAAAAGAAAACGCTCCAATCAGTCAACCTGCTTGGAGCGTTTTTGTTTGAGTAGGATATTGAGTCGTCATAATACTGCTATCACTTCTGACGGGGTATGGGGAGCGACTGCATGACCATAATGAAACTTGATCACCTTCCTGCGCTTTTCCATTAATCCTTCATTGATCGCAGCATCCAAAATGCGCTTTGGTAAGCGAAAGCGGATCGCGTAGCCTTTCCCCTGGTCTTCACTATACGATTTGAGCGCAAGCAAACTAAAAAGCCGTTCTAGTGTATCTTCCGGCTCTTCTTGATAACGTGTGTCGACTTCCGTTTCCATATCATAATCAGGATGCTCTGAAGGATCCCAAGAAGACTGACGTCGGCGCTTGTCATCACCTTTTACTTTTCGCTCTGCATTGGTTTTGGCCAATGCGACCGTTGGCGTTACAGGCTCTCGGACTTTATTGTCGCGAGCTGCTTGTTCCGTCTGCACATTCACGGATGGGGCGATCAGTGGCACACTTACGTTGGTCGGTGACACAATCATTGCGAACCCTCCTCAGAGTCGCCCAACTCGTCAATATGGCTT
>NZ_JAWOVM010000140.1:0-6517 GCF_033339895.1 Vibrio sp. 1751 | reverse complement strand
GGTCTAGGCCTACGGCAAACCACTCAACATAAACACGAATATAATGCGCACTAAGGGTAAGGCTTTAAGAGTTCGAAAAGCCTATCCCAAAGCACGTACCAAACAAAGCTCAAGAAGAACCAAAACGGCAAATGCCACAATGAAAACTCATAGGCATCCATCCAAGCGATAATTGAATCAATCATTGCGACAACCTCCTACAAGCAGCAATACCAGCAAGAAAACACCCAAGAAGATAAACCCTTCATAAACATCATAAATCCATTCCATAACTAACTCAGGTGTGAACCTGCCAAAGATTAATTTCATACATGTTCCGCTTCCTCGAAGCGATTTTCGCAAGCTCAATATCACTTCTTGCGGCGAGCGGTCTAACTAGAGGCTGCCCATCTGAATAGCATTATTGTTCCCCAAATGCAGAAGCCCCAGAACAACGTCCAAAGAATGTTTACCAGCATAGCTATATCTGAACAGGAATATTTTGCTGGAGAATATCGGTTGGCTTTTCACGTTGGCCGCAAGTGAAGATCCTTTCTGAATCCTCCCAAGTTACCCGATAGACGCAATCTGAAAGAACCTCAAACTGATAGCCAATTTTGACTAAGTCGAGATGATTAAAGCTAAAGAGCTTATCCGTACCATCATAAACATCGACATATATCTTGTAGAACGTCAGGTCGCGATTTAACTCACCCATTGATTTCAAACTGGTAGTAAGCGCGATTTGCTTAGCGTAACCAGTGATAAAAAAATCATACCCATCCAGTGGACCGAAGTCAGATTTAGGCTTTTTCTTTGCTGGCGCTGCCGTTCCTTGAGCTGTTGGCGTACCAGCTGGAATTTCTATGTTCGTGTTTTGCTGTTTTACTGGCTCAGGTGCCTTTTCAGATTCAGGCCACCAAGCCATGATGTTGATAGGCAAGCCAACACCCAAAAGCAAAGCAGTACCGATAACAGGCCATCGCTTCCAGAAAGGTCTAATGTCTTTTGCTTGCGCTTCCTGCACATGCTTGTTCGATTGAGAGTGGCTTTTGTAAAACGGAAAGTACTCTGATTTGTAAGAACGTATTGAAGTATTGACAACCTCACCGTTGCAACCATCTTGCACCTTTTTCGTGTATGAGTTGCTTGAGCCCATAGCCGTGTTTTTCGTGCATCGATAGGTCACTTCAATCATGTCCTTAATATCTCGATGCACTTTGCGGATGTTCTGAGTAAGCAGAATGATATCAACACCATAGTGACGATGAATCGAGAACCACTCAAGAATCGCAGCAGGAAGCCCGCGAGACGGCAAACTCATATGAGCCTCATCTACAACGTACAAAGGCCCCTGTCCTTTCTCATTTCGCCATTCATCCGAGTAATCACCAATCTGACTAAATGGACGACTTGTAGAGCCAAAATCCGTCAAACGACCATCAACAATCTTGATTAGGTCGCGAACGTGCTCACCAAATATCTTTACAAACCAATCAATGTTCAACGTGATGTTGGTAATGACTTTTCGACCGTCCTTGATGGCCGGAATAATATGATATGCGACAGCTTCATAAGTTTTGCCGCCTCCTGGTCTCCCTGCTATTGCGTAAATCATGAGCCTAACCTCGTAAACGGAATCAGTTGAAGCAACAAACGAATAGTGATTGCAGCAAGGATAATTGATAAGCACTGAGGAACCCCGACCGCAGCCAAAACCCAAGAAACGGTTGGAGGAATCGACGTCATATACTGGCTCATATCAACAGGTGCAAAGAGCGCGAAAATGCCAGCAATCAGCGAATTGGCCGCTTCCATAACTTGCTCAACAATCCAAAAAAACAAATCTTTGAGCATGTCAAAAAGAGATAGCAAAAGCTGGTACAAAAACACCAAAAGCTTGTTAAACAAATCAACTAACCAGTCCATATTAACCCCCGAAAATGATTCGACGCGCCGCAAAAATGGACGTCATGATGAGAACCGCACGAACAAAACCAAAAACCCAATCAAAGCTAATATGTTCCTCGAAACTGAAATCACCGAAGAACGGAACCGGAAGAACAAACGAAGGACGTTGAGCATTGGACAAGTCCAAGTTACCGAAAGAGCTAACAAAGTTATCTATGGTGTTTACTTTCAAATCATTGAGCTGACCAGAAACCAAGCCACCTAACCCCTCAGGATATTTAGATTCATAAAAACCAGTACACGTACCCGTCTCGATACAAGTGCCACCAATACCAGCGCCAGACGTATCCGTATTAGCAATGCCATCTAACGTATCTGAAATACCAGCAACATCCTCCGCAATGCCATCCATTGCACCTGCAATTTTCTCAACATCATCACCAACACCATTAATCGCATTGGTATTCTGATTTACGGCAGTTGTGATATCAGCGTTGGCTTGCTGGATAAGAGCTTTAGTTTTTCGATAAATCTCATTGTCATTAGCTTGCTGCTTTTGAATGGCTTGCGTATTGGTCACGACCGAAGCATTGAGCGCGATAATTTGGTTTTGAACGTCAGCACTAGCCTGATTGATATCGATGTTCATATCATTCAGCGCCTTATTAACGTCCTTGTTCATTCCCGTTATTGCGTTAACAACTGCCGTATCTGTTGATTCATCCGTTGGCGGGTCTTCTACGTCTGGCTCATCCGTTGGAGGTTTCGGAACGACAACGTCACTATCAGAGTCCGGTAAAACGCTAGGGTCTTCGATATCACCGCCAGTAGGGTCATCTGGTTTATGGGTAGGGTCAGTATCTGGTTTATCGTCAGTATTAGGGTCTTTAAGTGTTTTACACTCAGGGTCATTGCAAAAAAGATTACCAGTAGTGCTGTCACAAGAAGGGCCTATAACAGTAAAAGTTGCATAGCACCAACCAGACTCACCGCACCAAGCGCTAGAACCATCAATAGCAGCAGTACAACCGCCTCCTTTTCCAGAGCACATATAAGTGGAAGGCAATCCGCTACCAAACACACCAGAGTCCCAACGCATGTCACCTGAATCGCCCTCGACTTTAGAACAATCGCCACCATTGCACTCAGATTCCCATGATTCTGTTTCGTCACTACAAGAATAAGAGAATTGCTTACCTTGCGATTCACATTGAGACCTTGACGATTCAATTTGTGCAATAACTTCAGGACGCTCGCAATATTTAGGGTCTTCACAACGCCCTGTTTCTTGATTGAATTGTTGCCCCTCAGGACAAACATATTTTTGCATTTTGGCGATGAGATTGGGGTTACTGGAGCCATGTTGAAGACAATAAAATTGACCGTAAGAGATCGAACAATTGCCAAAATTACCCCAACTCAAATCAAGAAGATAAGACTCAGCATAGATAGCAGAAACTTGAAGTGGAGAGCCGCCCCATTGAATGTTATTAACCTTATAAAGAGTTTCAGCATTAGCACTAAACGAAACACTCAAAAGTATCACCAGTGCCGCAATGCTTTGTTTAATACTCATGTATAAACCTCATTAAAAAAGGGGACCGAAGCCCCCTATCCTCTAAAGTTTTGAGAGGCCACAAATCCAGCCATGCCACCCAAAAGCACAAAGACGATGAGAATGACATCGTGAAGAATGGCCAACATAAACTTAAGCCTTATTCACAGCGCGCTTAGCAAGAGTGATGGATTTAAGAGCCATAGCGATACCAACAATTAGCAAGCCAGCCGCACCGATTTTGGTCGCAACGCCAGCAAGGTCGATTGCACTGAATGGGTCAGCACCTGCCTCACTTGCGAAAGCAGCACCAGAAAAAGCAGCCGCAGCAACAGTAGCAGCACCACGTTTTGCGAATTTCTTCGCTTGATTGATGTATTTCATAAGTACCTCAGAGAAGTTTGATTAAACGTAAAGCCATCTTGATGGCATAGGTAGAAATGAAGCCCCCAAAGAACACCAAGGAAAAACCAAGGCCGAACATTTGAGTAGCTTCAGGGCCAGTAACCTGAGTGAAGTCCATAAGCGAACCGTATTCTTGAGCCGTAACCATGACGTAACCGCTACAAGAAGCAGCATCAACTTCAGGAACGACAGCAATAAAACCGTCAGCGTTTGGAAGTGCGCACACAGGCATAATTAAAAACCTTACTTAGCTTTATCAGAGACAGGATTGTCGAACAGGCTGCGAATGACTTTGAAATCGCAAACCAAGTTACGGCGAGGGTCTTCTGGGTCAGGTTCGTATTCGAACTCAACAAGAGCGGGACACATCGTTGTTTCGAATTTAGCGAGAAGTGCATCGTTTGGCGCGAATGGAACCTCAACAGATTCAATGCCAAACGCAATTTGAGAGCCGTTTTCGTTTTCCCAAGGCTTGAGTGCCTTACCAGCAAACAAACGACCAATTTCATATTTTTTACCAGATTGCTTACCAACACCTTTTGAGTAAGTGCCACCTGTTAGAACGTAACGAACAGCCATGCTAATTCTCCATTATCTCTTTGATTATGTGTTTGTATGTATCAGGCAAGTTGAGCAAATCACCTTGCGTTTCCTCGGATATGAGAAGTCCAAAAACTTTCTCCAAATCACCATCCAAGTACTTAGCAATATCCGCTAACGTACGACCGACTTGTCGACGAGCCCAACGAATACGCCCGTGCATATCGAGCGCAACTTGTTTCTTTTTTGTAACCACCTTTACTGGAGAGCTGGATACGATAGATGCGCTATACGCACAAATTCCGGCGAAGTAACCGCTGATATCGAGAAGGACGTCGATTGGCATCTCCTTCAGCTCACACTCACTTCTAAACCAAAACATATCGAGCCCAAGCTGAGCAGCCTTGTTATAAATACGCCAGTAAATACGAGATTTGCGGTTGCCAACCTCGAATGATTCATTGATAACCTTGCCGGAAGGTTCAGCAAAATAACGCTCACCTGCACTAGGGCCGCAACCCCTATCAGATGTGCGAAACGCATTATCGGCATAGGCTTTTTTTGCATACTCACGACCAAACAGGCCGTGGAAGTCATCGACTGCAAGGTCGATTCGAGATAGACGGTTACAGTCGAGAAGATCTAACCACCAATGCAAACGGAATGCACTTGTGTGCTCAAAAAGGTGTTTGCACCCTAGCCCCTCGATTTGGAAATAACAGGTTCCACGGTTACCGCCTAAAGCAACAAATCCAACGTGTTTGTTAGAGTGTTTAGTCATCAGGTGACATGAATCTTCGTAACCGTACAAACCTTTACCACGCCAAGGCGACATACGAAGACCAAGAACGTGCAAGCAGAAAACCTCCAAACGTTCCATCATTGAAACGTTCCACTGTTGCTTGTATCTCTCAATCAGCTTTTCTTTCTGTTCTGGTGTTTTAGCCATGCGGTAATTCGGCTTAGGAATTGGAGACCAGAAAAGAGCCGAAAGGTCGGACTTGTGAGCATGACGCAAAGATGAGTAAGGGATTGTCCAAGACAAGTAATCAACAAACACAAATGGACTTGCATCAGTGTCGATTTGCAATTCTTCTGGAGTGAATACTTGTTTTTTCATCTCAAAGCCTGCCAACTTAGAATCTAAATAATTATTTTATGCGCCAAACCTAATTTCTTAGATTCTAATTGTCAATACTTTTTAGATTCTAAGCTTATAATATTTTCGAAAATAATGACCGAGGTAAAAGAATGGCAACTAAACACATAAAAGATACGACGTGGACGAAAGTAGAAAAAATGACTGTTAAAGCTGTCATAGAGACAAAGACAAGTATCAAAGAAACCGAGATGCTCGATTACTTGATCAACTTAGGATTAGAAAAATTTGCTGAGGAAGACTTCCAGAAGATAAAAAAAACCAAGTGACCTCAAAGAGCTAATCAAATGGCATTGGAGAGAGCTAACTTGATGACTCGCTAGCGCTCAAACACTGGCGCGCTACGCTTGCGAATACACGGTGAACACTGATGATTCAGTGGAATTTACCCCCGTAATACTAGACGGGGGTTTGGCTCCGCTTTTAGGTCCCTCCCGCTACGCGGGCCCCTCCCAAAATGCTCGCTAACCGACGAAGTAAGACGATGAAGAAGATCATATTATCAATGGCCTTAATGAGCTCAAGTTCATTGGCAAGCCCAACAATGGGCGAAATCATTGGTCGTGAAGAAGATCCAAACCGACCAATTGAAGAAGTCTATGGCAAGGAACGCATAGAAAAAATCAGAAACGGCGATGATTTCTGCATGTATGAATACAAAACCGATAAAAGCGGAAAAATAAAAAGTATCAAACTGGAAGGAAGACCAGAAGACTGCAAAAGCCTCCTGAACTACTTCATGATTAAAAACAAAGACAAACTAAAATGACATACTCAGCGTTTGGTATGTCATTTCTTCCTTAATGCGCATTATACGCTTTTTATGTTACGGGCTATCTCTTCAAAGCGATTCTCTATCCTGTCATGTACGTAACAAGCTACGACAATGAGAAAGTCTCTCGCCCACCCTTTGCGCGGTCTAGGCCTACGGCAAACCACTCAACATAAACACGAATATAATGCGCACT
>NZ_JAWOVM010000139.1:0-6574 GCF_033339895.1 Vibrio sp. 1751 | reverse complement strand
AGTCGATTGCTGATAGAGTGGGACTGCTTTGGTTTAAAAGAAAGTAATGAGTAATTTAACGTAACACTCGTTGTGCGTAGGTGGTCGATTTAACGTAACGTCACTTTGTGCGAACCGAAGACCACTTACAAGGAAAGGCTCCTGATGGGGAGCCTTTCTTCGTTATTGAGTTACCAAAAATCTGGTTGATTCATGCGTGTAGGGAACACCCTTAGTATCTCAATGCGATTATCTTTGACTCGATAAGGTATTAAGTAAGGAAACTTTTGCAAGATTAGTTCTCTTGTTCCGAACACTCTCCCTGGTCGTCCCATTGCTGGGTTTGCTTTCAGGAGTTCTGTTAGTTCGTGAACTTCTTTAACAAAGTCCCTTGCTGACTGAGGGTTTTGTTCCTGCAAGTATTCAGCTGAATGCTCTAAATTGATTAACGCTTTTTTTAGCCATTTAATCTGCATTCACACCCCACTTAGAGAAAGCACTTTTCACATCATCTGCACTAGCAAAATGACCTGCATCAGCTTCACTAAGAGCTTCTTTAATTTCATTTATCTGCCAAAGCTCACGCTCTAAGTAATCTTGGATAGCTTGGTTTGTTATCCAAGACTTTGTTCTGCCTGTTGATTCAGCAAGCTGCGTTAACTTTTGCTCGATATCGTCAGGAATTCTTACCGACATAGATGGCATGGTGGTCTCCCTCTTGTATTGCGTTGTATGCATTGTAATACAAGAGGGAGGATTTACCATAATAGGAATAACCTGCACCGAAAATATTATGCTAAGCGTTGCGAATCACTCTTAAACAGTTAAATGGCTTGTACGCTATCTACAAATTTTTTGAAGCCAGCCTTTGCCCAAATATACGGATACTTTTGATAGATAGGTAGAGCGTCTTTTGTAGGCTCTAGTCGCTCTTCCCAATAAGTGTCGAGTAGCTCAACACGTACGACTACTTTCTGTGCGTTAATTATGCTATTTAGTGTATCTATTGACACCCAATATTGCTTGTGTGTTTGATTTCCCATATTGATAGAAGTATTCACTAATCCATTTGATGTTGCTGTTTTCTGAGAAACTACTCCATATTGAGATTTATCAATTGGCTGAAGATATGAAATTTCCCCATCAATATTAATACCTAAAGGGCGAGCGGGGTCGAAATTCTTTGCGCCTCCCCACTCTGCAATAATGATGTATTGGTTCTCTTTCAACCTATCGTTCCATCGCAATCCTAAACGAAATAATGAAGTACCATTGCTTAAATATGCAGGCTCCATCAACATCTCTGACTTACTATCAAATTCAGATACGGTCTTTGTTATATAGCCAGGCCAACCCGGATTGTCATATGTATCTTTTAAGCTTGTGGTAGTTATACAACCACTTAAAAACAGTATTCCAATACAACTAATTACTTTTTTCATACTCCGTCCCAAATTGCCATTTAACGCGTTTTATACGGGGAACGCCGTTTTTTACGTTGTTTTATGACCGTTTAATATTCTACGGTCAACATAAATTCAAAAAACTTAAAACGATGTTTGCATGTTAGATAGCAACATGTCGCTTAATGTGAAGGATTGAATTTTACGTAATTCTCGTTGTGCGTAGGTGGTCGATTTACCGTAACGGCACTTAGTACGTACCGAGATTTAGACACAAGAACGGCTCCCGATTGGGGGCCGTTCTTCGTTGTAGAGTCACGTAGGAAGATTACGCACCTGAGAGCGAACCATTTATGAGACTCTATTGAGCTTAAATCCAGCGCCTTTTTTTATGCAATGAACTACTGGCGTCATTGTTTGATTTTCTACTTTGTAGATAGTTTTTTCTGCGCGATAGGATTCATCATCAAAGATGATTTCTTCACCTTTAAGCGGTAAATGGTTTGAGGTGATAAGAATATCTTGGTCTGGTAGCTTTAGGATGATGTCCATGCTTTATCTCCCGATAACATTAATCGGTTAGTATTATACTGGACTTTTAAGAGACATGTTTGCGGTGCGTTTTTCATTGTATGTGACTTAATTTTTTATAAAAAATTCATATTAGACGTATATGCATGGCAAAAAAAACAGGAGCGTTAGCTACCTCATCTTTTTTGGGGCTTGTCAAAGCCCTGCTACGTCTATTTGACTTAGGTAATCCAGTTTGTCTCAAGGGGTAATGGCGTTCATCCTTGAATGTAAGAGCCTCGCAGTTATCGAGCGTCTATTTTCTCCGGCTGACCAAACCGTATGGGGCTAGATTCTATGGTGAATCTCCAAAACCATGCATTTAACTCGTTTCATCTCTTCTCTAACCGTTACCGATTTTATTTCAATCAGGTCACAGAAAAAGCGTCTTCAATACTCCGTCTGAAAGAGCTGCGCTGTCTCGGAATGGTTTAATGTCGTTGGATGGTTTTCTGTTGGTAGTGACAAGGCTAGCCAACCTGTACTAGAATGAAGATCGCCAAATCAAGTCATTCGAGTACAGTTCCGAGCTGTTAAAGAATACTTCCTAAGAGCCGAGGATCGCAAGATCTTCGGCTTTTTTGTTTTTCTAACTTACTAAAATGAGAGATTTTTTTTCCTATCTAACTTCATTTTTATTCTTTTATATCCGGCTTGTGCGTTGTCTCTAGCCCTTGCCATATCTAGCATTTCGGCTTCAAATCGGTCTTTTTCTTGGTTGTATTGTTCGACGATGTTATCCACTCGTTCTTTTGCGGATTTTTCTATTTGTTGAGCGGTGTGCTCTCTGTTTTGAATCGCTGACTCTCGCTCTAATACCTGATTTTTTTGTTTGTGGAAACTATCCCATTCTCCTTCAAGTTCTTTTTTTACTCGGGATAATTGCTCTTGATATGCAGAATTTACCCGTTCTTCTGCATCAAGTTGAGCCTCTTTTGCTGCGGCTATTTGGGCATTATTCAAGCCATTAAAGATGTAAATCGAAAGTGGTACCAGGACAAAGAAACTTAAAATAAACAAAGTCCAGATAGGCCACAGCCCTTTGAAAATATTCCAATATCCTTTGGTGCTGTTAAAAGCATAAATTTTGGGTTCGTTTCCCTCAAAATTAACTAATCCCCATTGCTCTAGATTTTCTTGAGCTTGCCAATAGTCGGTGATCAACACAGCCTGATCCATTTGGTGATAGCTCCAGTTCGCTGTCCAGAAAATACCGGCAAGTACGGCAAGTAAAACAAACCATCTCATCGTAGATAAACCTCCGTAATATCAGGGCGGAAATGCCCCATTTCTTGAGACACAACTTCAAGAGCTTTCTCGTAGGTCATGTTTTTTTGCAGTTCACTCATGCGCTCTTGGGCGTAGCTATGCCTTAGGCCATGCGCTCCGGTACTCCAATTCAATGCTCGATTTGATGCAGTGGTGAAAGAACTGGACCAACGATTACCGCCATTAATGTCGTAATGACTGGTGTAGTTCACACCTCGATCGGTAATCTGCACTGGTTGATTAAGTCTGCGATCTTCCAATCTTTCAGCAAGGGGGTGGGGAATGAGAACTTCACGAACCAGCCCCCCTTTTCCCTCTACGGTGTAACGTATTCCGTCTCGACCTGAGAATTTTTCTTCTAGTGCCGGTCTTGGATCTGGCGTGCGTACATCGATACGTTGCAAGGTATTCAGTTCATGTGCTCGAAGTCCGGCTGCGTGAGCTATTTCAGTTGAGAGAGCATTGCGTTCAGTTTGTGCATCCGCAATCATTTTTGCTTGCTCTGGGGTGTAAGAACGGGAGGATAGAATTTGCTGCTTTTCGGATTTGATAACGTCTAGCGTTTCCGTCTGACTGAGCTTTCCTGTGACATTTTGCATCATGGATTGAATCGCCTGACGCTCCATATCTAAGGTTTTTTGCCCCACTTCTGTGGCCCTATCGGTCAAATACTGGTGTGCCTGTTCGACAGTTAAATCTCGCAGACCACAATTAAAATCGGCATTGGCGTGTTTGGCTACCATCGTCAGACGTTCTTCGTAGTTGCGAACCGTTCCAACGCTAAGGAGGTTTTTCCCCTGCATCTGCTTCATAACGTTCGCGGCCTGTTTTGTAGCAACGGCTTTGGGATCGACGTTCTTCGCAAATTTAGCCATGTTTTTCTAACCATCTTAGAACGGTGGAGTGAGCAACTTTGATCCGCTTGTTGGTGCGAAGCCAACGCTGAAGTTCGGCTGCTGTTGCGCCTGCTTGATACAGTTCTAAGAGTTGATGGGTGTATTTATCGAGGCGTGATTTTCGTGCGGAATAGGAGCGTTTCCGTATGGATTGAGTCTGAGCTTTCAGGGTAGAAAGTTCACCTTGAACATCAAAATCAGTCATGAATATCCTTGTAAGAACATACAATTCTGAACAATTCAGAACAGCGACAACTTAATGCCTATTCGCCAGTTGAGTGCTATTGGGCACAAGGATTATCTGACCGTTTTCCATTTCCATTATTCTTTGAGTGACGTTCAAAGGACCGTCTCATTTCACCAGTTGAGAACTGTATTTCGCTATTTCTAGCGCCTCGGAATTAACTGCTCCGGTGAACATTTATCTACTCGCTGAGCTTTCGATACTCTGTTTATTTTCAGATTGAACAGGGAAAAACAAACTGCTTTCGAAGTAGCAACACTTATAAAACTGATTCGCATCGTTAGACGTATCTTGCACAAAAATAAGAGTTTTTTCAAATTTCGATTTGTGTATGCGTTAAATAATATGCGTGAAAATCTTGAATCCATTTTAGAATAAGCCCTCGCTAGGTTAAACGAAGTTCTAACCTAGCGAGGGCGTGAGCGTCCGAGAAATTTGCGAAGTGTCTCTCCCAATTTTGCAATGCGAAGCGAGCAAACAGGGAGAGGCGCTGAGTGAATTTGAGTTGGGTAGGAGGAGGTTATTTTCTATTTTCGGTGATTCTGAATCCCCATCTATAATTTGATGGTTCATAAATCACAAAAGCTTCAAATGGAGGTTTTAAGTTTTCAGGCGCTACAACTACGAAAAGGTTATGCCAAGAAGTAACACCATTAACGATCGTGTAATCAGCAACCCCTGGTTCACCCGTTTCATTCAATATAACGTTCCCGTCTGTATCTTTAATGACTACTCGCCAAAAATTAGAACTCGCTGAGTCAATGTCTCCCGTAGACATTTTGACAGTTAAATAGCCATTTTTAGGAATTCTGCTGAAGTCTGGTTTTGAGAAGGCTGTTTTAGCTCTTTGTTTTTCTTCATCGACAAGCTCTTCATATGGTTCGTATGTTACAAAAGAATTCATTGAAAACGCCTCAGCGACCTCAATTACAGTTGTACTTACGAACGGACTTGTCTCGAATGTTTTTCCTAAGTTAGAACAGCCTGCTGTTACAAAAGTTAGTGCTATAGCTACAAATAATCTTTTCATGTAAACCCTAGTGATTTTATGTGATTGGGCGATTATACAATAAGGTGCATTTGTATGATGGGTGTCATGACAACACTTGCGCCATCGATGTTTACCTTACCTGAGAGAGGGTTAGGCTAGCTCTCTCAAGTAAATCTTAGGGGTGATGAGGTATATAGCTGCGCGATCTTTGAGTTATTTCTCTCTTTTTAGCCTTCTACGAATAGAGTGAACGCTGTTTAGAGTGAACTTCTCTCCCCGTTGTGGTTTAAAGCCATTTTCATTTAACCATTCTGCAGTTTTGGTTGGAGTCTCACCATCCTGCATCATGCGCCAGATTTCTTTCTCGTAATCTTTTCTTTCTGTACGTTTTGGTTGGGCGTCTACTGCTGATTTTTGGGCTGGTTTTTTCTGTGTTATTTCTTTCGAATTGTCCGAAAAGTATTCTTTTATTTTGTCCGTACATATGCTTTCAATTAGTGCTGATATTGTAAGATCATTATGTACGGCTATTTCTTGAAGTGATTCCTTGAAAGCCTTTGTGCATCTTAGTTCAACCCTTTCTGATTTTTTTACTTTTGTCCGTACGTTTTTGTCTTTTTTCATTGTTTTATATGTCCGTATTTTATGGTTTTATTTTGTCCGTACATTTTATGTTATGAGCCTAAGTTTTACTAGGGGGAGTTTGGAAATATTAAAGGAGTGATACTGTAAAGCTGGGTGTTAAGAGAGAGAGGTTTATGTTTGTTAGAGCCATTTTTACAGTACTGTCATGCAGTGCGCCATTTATCGTGATTAGTGACAACGTTCCGAACTGGGTGACAGTTTTGGCTTGGGTGTACATATTGGGAATGATGGTTGTAGGTGTTATGGCATTAAAGGCCAAGCAGATCATTGCATGGTGCGATAAGCAGCTCGCTAAGAAAAATGACAAAAACGCCCCTTAGAGGGCGTTTTTTGTTTCAAATGAGCACGCTAGATTTTGCTATGTAAATCGCTCTGAAAGCGTCACAAACTTTCAAAGCTGCATGGATGTGTATTGCCATGATCAAGCGTCCAAAATCTTCATTAGGAGCGTTTGAGGCGTTCTGATGGCTGTTTTTAATGGCTAACTCGCCCGTTTAACATAATAGGAATAATAATCACCACCACAACGTTATGTTGCTTTAAATTATGAGCTTCTTTGCTTCGATTTGAAGCCATT
>NZ_JAWOVM010000138.1:0-6815 GCF_033339895.1 Vibrio sp. 1751 | reverse complement strand
ACCAGATAGAAGAACTTTAGTTGCAGCTAAAGTCTGGGTCTCACCTTACCCGATTGGAGTACTTATTATCCATACAATTGTTCAAGAGTGGTTCGTAATGCATTCCATTTTTTTAAGATGCACCTTCCGTAAGGCAGTTAGCCCTTGTTTGGATGATGACAAAACCGATGACACAAATCAGAACCCAATCACATGCCATAATTTAAGGCATTGTTAATTAAAAACTTTATCCTGACAATCAACATTCAGATCCAAAACATTGAATGATCTAAAAGTCATCGAGTATTGAAACAAAAAAGCCCCGCTAATACGGGGTTTTCTTTTATTCGTCTTTTTCCAAGGTACCGTTATCAACGTAGGGCCAATAATGGTGCCCAATTCTGATCAGCAAAGTAGCCGCAGCCAAAATAAACGCAGCCAGAGATAACCACACAACCAAAACTGCATCCAGCTCTTTCATTCCGAGTGTGATGTAGCGGGCGATGGCCATCATCGCGATGTAGATAGGATAGCGTACCGGAATTTTACCGTTCATCACGAACTGCTGCACCATGGCGAGCACTTCCAGATAGATAAACATCAACAGAATATCCGTGAGTAAGACACGCTTCTCTACAAATACGTGCACAAACTCTTGCATCATGGCGTACAACGTCGCCAAGGTAATAGAGACTAATAACACCGCCTCCAAAATATGGAAGATTTTCAGGAAAGGTCGACTAAAGGATTTCGGTAAATTCGACGGCATGGTCCATTATCCAAACAAAGAAAATAGGCCTTGAGTTTAGCATGCAACGATCTTCAATCAATCAGAATAAACATCAGTGCGAATCGACTCCAAGTCCTGGCATTTGCTTATAAAAACGCTCCGCTTATTTGTCGGAGCGCTTTTGTGTTATAGGACCTGTGGCATCACTTACGCCACTTGCTGCTTTTTTTCAGCTACGCGCTTTTTCTTCCGATATTTAGGGTGAGTGATCGGAATCGCAGATAGGAGTTTTTTGGTGTATTCGTTTTGCGGGTTTGCATAAATTTCTTTAGCGCTGCCTGCTTCTACCACTTTGCCAAAATACATCACGGCAACTTTGTCAGAGACATGTTTCACCACAGAGAGATCGTGAGAGATAAATATGATCGCCAAGTTCATTTCTTGTTGCAGTTGTAGCAATAGGTTCAAGATTTGCGCCTGTACCGACACATCTAACGCAGATACCGATTCATCACAAATCAGTAGTTTAGGCTTCAATGCAATCGCGCGAGCAATACCGATACGCTGCCGTTGTCCGCCTGAAAATTCATGTGGATAACGGTTTACTGCCGTTTCTGGTAATCCCACTTTGATTAAAAGCTCTTTTACCCATTGTTTACGCTCTGTTGGCGTGCCAATTTTATGAATAACAAACGGTTCTTCCAGAATCATACCGATGGTATGACGCTGATTGAGTGACTCCATTGGGTCTTGAAAGACGATTTGCATGTCTTTACGCAGCGAGCGCATCTCTTTAACAGACAGTTTAGTGATGTCTTTACCTTCAAAGAAAATCTTACCTTCTGTTGGCTCGTATAACTTTAAGATCGTGCGACCAAGGGTGCTTTTACCACAACCTGACTCACCAACTAGCCCCAGTGTTTCACCTTCAGAAACAGACAGTGAAACTCCGTCTACCGCTTTGATGGTGTAGCCTTTCTTGAACAGCCCTTTACCAGAAACAAAGTGCTGCTTAAGATTTTCAATTCTTAATACTTCTTTTGCCATAACATCCTCTTTTATGACTGGTTCACTTTGCTCAGTTAACTGGCAAACATACTGGCATCAATAGGCTTGATATCGATCATCTGCTTTGGCTCATTATCTAAGCTCGGCATCAACCCCATCAAACGCTCTGTATATGGGTGCTGTGGGTTATCAAACAACTCAAAAATTTCTGCTTTTTCGACAATACGCCCGCCATACATCACGGCAACATCATCACACACTTCTGCCACAACCCCGAGATCGTGAGTGATGAAGATCATCGCCATGCCCGTTTCTTCCTGAAGCTCGTTCATCAGTTCAAGGATAGACGCCTGAACCGTAACATCCAACGCTGTAGTCGGTTCATCACAAATCAGAATATCCGGCTTACAGGCCAATGCCGTCGCGATCATGACACGCTGGCGCATACCACCAGATAGGTTATGGGGATACTCATTCAATCGCTTCTCTGGCATTGGAATTTTTACTTTTGCCAGCATTTCAATCGAGTACGCCTCCCGCTCCTTTTTGTCGAGCTCAGGTCGATGGAGCTCAAGCACTTCACATATTTGACGACCAATGGTGTGCACTGGGTTGAGCGCCGTCATCGGGTCTTGGAAGATGATCGAAATGCGATCGCCACGCATGGCGTACATCTCTTCCGCAGGCAAATCAACTAGGTTGGTGCCGCGATAATTCACTTCACCTTTGATAATGTTGCCATATGGCTTAGGTAATAGCCCCATGATCGACATTGAGGTTACGCTCTTACCACTACCTGACTCTCCCACCAGACCGAGTGTACGTCCAGCTCTCACATCAAAGTTCACACCATGCAGAACCTTCACTGGCCCATCATCGGTGGTAAATTCAACTTCGAGATCTTTAACACTTAGGATTACATCGTTTTCCATAACCAATCCTTACAGCTTATAAGTGTCATCTACGACAACGACAGGTTCAAAAGCTTTGTCTGAGTTCATCGCTTGTTTCGTTTCTTTTTTGATATCACTATCAATCCAGTAAGTGCCATCGCCTATGATTGCACCACTGAACAGCGCCTCTGTCATGCGATTCATTGGCTTATCTGGAAACTTTAACCAGCGCCAGTGACCATAGCGGACATAAGGAACCATGTAGCCTGGGACGATAACGTGAGCATCAATGATGTCACGCTGAATCTCATGACCTAGCTGGATCTTTTTATCCATATCCATGCCAAAACGATACTCGATGATCTTTTCATCCAGTTCAGGCGTGCTGTAGTTTGTGAAAGAGTTAGTTTGCGGCTTGTTCGCATTGACTGAATGGAAGTACTCCCAATACGTTGGGATCTCAGACGTACCCATATCTAAGAAAGCCAAATCGTGCTTTTTCTCACGTACGTATTTGAACATAGATGAGCCATCAACTAACTTGAGCTCAATATCCAGCCCTGCTAGCTTGGCTTGCTCACGCAAAAATGCAATACGAGGAGTATGAACAGGTGTTCCGTAGGTCAGCTCGAAGCTTAAGCGCTCACCTTTATCATTAACACGAATACCATCAGAACCAATTTTGTTAAAACCTGCGGCTTCGAATGCCTCGGCCGCTTTTGCGGGATCAAACTTCGGTGCCTTAGCATCTGGTAGGGTGTATTTACCATGACCATAACCGGTCGGGTTCGGTTTACGGGAGTAGTCGCCACGCATGACATTCTCTATCATGCCATCAAAGTCAATCGCGTAAGTAATGCCCTTGCGAATGTTTAAATCATCCAGCAAAGGCATCGCGGTGTTCATCCATACACCACCAGCCCCAACTGGAAATTGGTTGTAACCCCAGAACTTTTGAATGTATCCCTTTTGGTAAGGTTCCGTATTCGATTTATCATGCCATAAGCTTGGTAAAACAAGACCAAATGCGTCCAGCTTCCCTTTCTCAAAGTGCTTCATCGCGATATCACTGTCGCGAATCACTGTGATGCGGATTTTGTCGACATTATAACGATGTTGATAATACTTATTGCTGTAACCCCACCAGTCTTCACCGACATGTTTGAAGGTAACACTTTTACCTTTTTTAATGTCATCTAGGTAGTATGCACTGGTCGTTGGTTCACTTTTAAAATTGTAGTAGCGGACAAAGTTGTCATGTATACCGTCACCATTTTCATCTTTTGAAGGGTTAGCATAAAAATGTGCGGGGCGTGGGCGCAGAGCCCCCATTCGTAACAGCAACTCTTCCGGATTGAACTCTTTCGCCGCCTTAACAGCAAACGTATGAGTGTCGTACTTGATAACATCCGCAATCGTTTTGTTGTAGTAATCGTTGTACCAAGGTTCCAAGATGTCCTTGGAACGATAAAACTTCAGCATGAACACGAAATCGTCGGCAGTCACAGGTTTGCCGTCCGACCATTTGGCTTCAAGGTTGAGTTTAAAATAGACCGTTTTGTTGTCACCTGCTAACGCCCACTCGTTAGCAAGCTCAGGGATAAACTCTAAAGTATCTGGGTGGCGGACCACCAAGCCTGGTGTTTCATCTAAGATAAAAGAACGTAGCCCTGCATTAGCATCTGGGCCAACACTACGTAACGTCTGCGGGAAACTTGACATAAAGGTGCGATAAGTCCCTCCACGTTTCGCTTCTGGCGAACCATATTGAGGCTCATCCCAGTTTGTTTGCCAGTTTAAGTCTGTCGGAAGCGTTGCTGACATTGCACCAAAACTCAGGGCGCTCAGCGTGGACGCTAAAAATAATTTCTTCATAAAACTTCCCTTTTTATGTTTTGCTCACAATGCTCGCTTAAACATAGCGTGTGAATTTTTTCGGGTCGAAAGCCGCTCGAATGGCTTCACCAATAAAGGTCACCATTACCAGAACCAGAACTATAGAAGTCACTACTGACGCAACAATCCATGGCGAATCTAAGTTTGACTTACCTTGTTGCAGTAGTTCACCCCAACTTGGCGTTGGTGGCATCAAGCCTAATCCTAGGTAATCGAGAGCAGTCAGTGCTGTGATGTTAGCTGCAATAGTGAAAGGCGCTAGGGTTACAATCATCACCATCGTATTTGGCAAGATGTGATTAAACAAGATACGTCCGGTCGATGCCCCTAAAGCACGAGCCGCCATTACATATTCTCGTGCCGCTTCTTTATAGGTCATGGTCCGCATGTACCATGTCATACCCATCCAAGTGAAAAGCACGTTAATAGCGACAAAGAGAGCAAACGTCGGCTGAACGATTGAGACAAGAATCATAATGACGTACAAAAACGGGACCATTGACCAGATTTCGATAAGTCGCTGTACAAACAAGTCAAATTTACCGCCCCAAAAACCCATAGCACAACCGACTGCAGTACCGATCGCGTAGGAAATGGCCATCGTAAGCAACGCAAATCCCATCGCCGTTCTGAATCCGTAGACGAGTCGCGCCAAAATATCGCGACCTATCACATCTGTACCTAAATAATGCTTATTTTCGGCACTAGGTGCTGTTGGCGGGAAATCACCACTAAAATCTTGTTCGTATGGGTTCCACGGCACAAGCGGCAAAATAACAAAGTTGTCGCCCCCTTCAGCCTCAAACGCTTTTTGCAGTACACGATAATCGGCTTCACTGGATGACTCTTGGCCGAATTCGCTACCTAAACGTACGTCACTGACAACAGGAAAATAGTAGCTACCATCGTACTTGACGACTAGCGCTTTACTGTTGATCAAAAGTTCGGCGAATAGAGAAAGGATCAACATGATAGAAAGAGCAACAAACGACCAATAGCCTCGTTTGATCTCTTTAAAGTGACGAATTTTCTTTTGAGTTAATGGACTAACTTTAATCATGTTACGCTCCAAACTTCACACGTGGGTCGACTAAAGCAACACAAATATCTGAAATGATGTTACCAATGAGAAGTAACAACGCATTAATGGCGACAATACCCATAACAACAGGGTAATCACGCTCCATGATTGATTCGTAACCCAATAAGCCAATGCCATCAATATTGAAGATAACTTCAATCAGGAAAGCACCGGTCATGAAGAACAACAAAGAGTTACCAAAGTGACTCGCGATTGGAATTAAGCTGTTACGCAACGCGTGCTTACGAACTGCTTTTTTGAAAGGTAATCCTTTCGCAATTGCGGTGCGGATGTAATCTGAGGAAAGGTTTTCCATCAGGTTATTTTTCATTGTCATCGTCAGCGTGGCAAAATCACCAATGAGGTAACAGATCAAAGGCAACACCGCATGCCACATAATGTCTTTAGCGCGTTCAAAGAAGGTTTCGTAATCGTCGAAGTCATCGCCGACAAAGCCTCCCATCGGAAACCATTCCAAGTGATAACTAAATAACGTGATCAGCAATACACCCACCACATAACCTGGTAGCGCGTAGCCTACGAAAATGAGTACTGAAGAAGCGGAATCAAACACAGAACCGTGCTTGAGTGCCTTATAGTAACCAAGAGGAATCGAGATAAAATAACTAATAAAGAAGGTCATGCCGCCATAAAACAACGACACTGGCAAACGCTCTGCGATCATGTCCGAGACAGGCTCGTAGTAACGCGTCGACTCGCCAAGATCTAGCATTACCAAACGACTTAACCACTCGACGTACGCTTCCGTTACTGGTTTATCCAGGCCATAAAACGCATTCAGCTCCGCGATTTGATCGTCAGAAAGGGCCGTATTACCACCCGCAGACGTCATTGATGCGGCGCCGTCCCCCTGGGACTGCATTTGTGACAACATGCGTTCAACAGGTCCGCCAGGCACGAAACGAGTGATAGCAAAGATGAGAATAGTTATCCCGAGAAACGTTGGGATAACCAACGCCAAACGGCGTAAAAAGTACGACAGCATATACAACTTGCTCCTTGTCTACTGTCCAGTTCAAACGGAGTGAAAGAGGATATTTTCCGCCCAAAATGGTGCATATTTATCTCGTAGTAACTAAAACTGTTGAAGCACACTCCCTGCGCCTCAAGAGCTAGACTTTCCTACTACTGCAATAATTTCAGCGTCATATTTATCTTGAATCCACATCAGCTTCAAGTGTTTGAAACCAAAACATGACAAACTTCC
>NZ_JAWOVM010000137.1:0-7192 GCF_033339895.1 Vibrio sp. 1751 | reverse complement strand
AAAAACGAATATGGAGATAACACTGTGAGCATAAAACACTGGATGAGCGCACCTATTGCGGTTGCGACCTTATTCGCCAGCCAATTATTTTTGGTTGACGCTCCGTTAGCGGCAGAAGAGAAGGATTTTATCGATCCTCGTAACGATGTCTTTGAACAGAACCACCCTGATCAATACCATTCTTGGAAAGCAACATCCGAAAGTGAGCACATTGAAGATGCTCTAAGTGAAGACCCAAACATGGTTATCCTGTGGGCAGGTTATGGCTTCGCGAAAGACTACAACAAAGCGCGCGGTCACTTTTACGCACTTGATGATGTTCGCCAAACCTTACGTACCGGCGCACCAACCGACGAGAAGTCCGGGCCTATGCCGATGGCGTGCTGGAGCTGTAAAAGCCCAGACGTTGCTCGCGTGATTGATGAACGTGGTGAAGACGGTTATTTCGAAGGTAAATGGGCACGCTTAGGCTCAGAAATCGTCAACCCTATCGGTTGTTCCGATTGCCACAACACAGGCTCTGAAGCCTTCAAGAAAGGCGAACCTGCGCTAGCACTGACTCGCCCATACGTCGAGCGTGCTTTTGATACTATTGGTAAAAACTTTGATGAACAGTCTCGCCTAGATAAGCAAGCATCGGTCTGCGCTCAATGTCACGTTGAATACTACTTCACCGGCCCAACTAAAGCGGTTAAATTCCCATGGGATATGGGCACCACCGTTAATGACATGGAGAAATACTACGACGCGTTGAATTTCAAAGATTGGACGCATGCCGTATCTAAAGCGCCGATGCTAAAAGCACAACACCCGGGTTTCGAAACTTGGAGAGCGGGTATTCATGGTAAAAACAAAGTGGTGTGTGTGGACTGCCACATGCCTAAAGTGACCAAAGAAGACGGTACGGTGTACACAGACCACAAAGTGGGTAACCCATTTGATCGTTTTGAAGACACCTGTGCGCAATGCCATACCCAAACTAAAGAGCAGCTACAAGGCATCGTCTCGACTCGCAAAGCGCAAGTACTGAACATGAAGCTAACCGCCGAGAAGCAAATCGTAGCGGCACACTTTGAAGCAGGCGCAGCGTGGAAAGCAGGTGCAACAGAAGCAGAGATGGAACCTATCCTACAAGATATTCGCCATGCACAATGGCGTTGGGACTACGCGATTGCTTCTCACGGTGTCCACATGCATGCTCCTGAGATAGCACTTGAAGTACTAGGTACTGCAGTTGATCGCGCTGCTGACGCCCGTACCAAATTGGTTCGTTTACTGGCAACCAAAGGCATTACTCACCCTGTTCAAATTCCAGATATCTCGACCAAAGCGAAAGCACAACAAGCACTAGGCATGGATATGGATAAGATGAACGCAGATAAGAAACACTTCCTAGAAACTGTGGCACCAGAATGGGATAAAGCAGCGGCTGAACGCGAAGCCACGTATTAGTCTAACTGGCAGAGGTTAATTTATAGATACAAAAAGGGGCGCACTGAACGCCCCTTTTCTTTATTTCTTCATCCTCGATTCTATCGAGAGTGAAAATCGAATGTACTAGCGACGAGGAAGCCTCGGTCTAGGCTGAATATTTGGACGTGCTTTAGGTATCTGCACATTTGGACGAGCAACTGGACGCTGGATCTTCGTTTCCGGTAATGCTTTTCTTTGTTGAACCTTTTCTTTTACCGCTTTGTCTTGTAAAGTCGCTGGCTCAATACGTTCCGGACGATTCTCCCATTTGGTTTTAATCTCTTGCTTTTGCTCGTCAGGCAATGATTGCCAATGATCGTCGAGTTGGCGTTTCATGTTATCGATATTGGCGGACATATCATCGTCTTTCCAATCTTCGACTTTGTCTTTGATGGATTGCTGTTGGTCTTCATCTAAACCATTCCACCACTCTTCCAGTTTCTCTTTGTATCCATCGTCGTTATCGCAACAGCCCGGATAGTAATAAATCCAGTAGTCGTCATGATCGTACCACCACGGGTCGTAGTAACCCGATGAATAATAAACCGTAGAGGAAGAGCCAGAATGATCGGAAGAGCTACAACCCGCCAGCACAGAGCCGCACAGCAAAACCAATATGCTTAGTGCTTTATTTTTCATTCGTTGCCCACCTTTCCCTCTATTGCTTGTTAAATTGTACGCTTACAACAGCTCTTTTGCTTTGTTAATAGAGTTAATGATTTGCACCCTATCTAAATTTGGATCATCAGAATCTAATAATAGTACCCAGGCATCAATCGCTTCCTGAAATCGGAATGACAGAAAATGATCATTTGCGATCAAAGACAAAGCGGCTTCATTGTGCGGCTCTATCTGCAAAGCTTGCTCCAAAAGCAAGCTAACTTCTTGCGTCATTGATTGCTGGTGAATGTAGTACAAGGTCGTCGCTTTTGCGGCAAGTTGCGTGGCACTGACTGGCTCAGTCAGTTGGATCGCGTAATCAAAACAAATCAGCGCGCCATCAAATTCCCCCTCTAGCAGGTAGCCCTGCCCGAGTTGGAACCACAATTCAGCGTTGTTCGGATCCTCTCGTAGCTGGTCCTGAATCTCTTGCATGATGTCACGAGCAGTCATCATACGTGACATTTCCGCGTGTATTGGTTTAGGCGGTGTTTGATGCAGCAATAAGAAACTGGCACTCGTCACGACAAGTACTAACAGGCAAAAGCCAAACCATTGAGCAGGTTTAACTTTTGATGCACTCAGTGATAAGAGTACGATAAACAACCCCATTAGAGTGATGGCAGCGAAAAACCAAACAGACATAACACGTCCCATAAACAAAGATAACGTCAGTGTACGCATTTCTTACTTTAAATGCGTTGATACAGATACAAAAAAGCCGAGCAACTAAGGCTCGGCTTTTCATATCAGGATAACGATGTAAAATTACTCTTCGTTACCTTCCTCTGCATCATCAGCAGCTGGAGCTTCTGAAGCGTCTTGCTGCGTATTTTCGCCTGTTGACTCTAACGCTTCTGCATCTTCATCAGCAGGCAGCTCTTCATCATCAACTTCTTCAATACGTTGCAAACCAACAACTGATTCATCTTCCGCAGTACGGATAAGCGTTACACCTTGTGTGTTACGACCAACCTGGCTAACTTCACCCACACGAGTACGTACTAACGTGCCAGCGTCGGTGATCATCATCATTTCATCACCTTCAACAACCTGGATAGCACCAACTACCGGGCCATTTCGCTCAGAAACTTTGATAGAAACTACACCTTGAGTGCCACGACCTTTTGTCGGGTACTCGCTAAGTGCTGTACGTTTACCATAACCGTTTTCTGTAACCGTTAGGATGTCGCCTTCGTGCGAAGGAACAATAAGTGATACAACTTGGTCATTTTCAGCCAGTTTCATACCACGAACACCAGAGGCGGTACGACCCATAGGACGAACACCTTTAAACTTGATCTCTGGCTGACCATTCTCATCAAGAACTGGTTTACCATTTTCATCAAGTACTGGAATCTCCTCTGCTTCTTTAAAGCGAACCACTTTACCCGCTTTAGAGAACAGCATGATTTCGTTTTCGCCGTTAGTGATATCTACACCAATTAACGAATCATCTTCACGTAGGTTTACTGCAATCAGGCCATTTGAACGAACATTTGCAAACTGGTTCAACGGCGTTTTCTTAACCGTACCGTCACCTGTTGCCATGAAGATGAATTTGTCTTCAGAGAATTCATCAACACGTAGAATCGCGGTAATGCGCTCACCTTCTTCTAATGGAAGGATGTTCACAATTGGCTTACCACGCGCAGTACGGCTCGCTAGAGGCAATTGGTAAACTTTCAGGCGGTATGTCTTACCACGAGTAGAGAAACACAAGATGTTATCGTGGGTATTCGCCACTAGAAGACGCTCGATATGGTCTTCATCTTTCATCTTAGTCGCACTCTTACCTTTACCACCACGGCGCTGTGACTCGTAGTCGCTCAGTACTTGGTACTTAACGTAACCACCGTGAGATAGAGTAACCACAACGTCTTCACGTGCGATCAGCTCTTCCATGTCAATATCATGGCTCGCAGCTGTGATTTCTGTACGACGAGCGTCACCAAAGCCGTCACGAACAGCTTCAAGTTCTTCACGGATCACTTCCATCAAACGCTCAGTGCTCGCAAGGATATGCATGAGTTCAGCGATTTCTTCTAGAAGTGTTTTGTATTCGCCAAGAATCTTCTCGTGTTCTAGACCTGTTAGTTTATGTAAACGTAGATCTAGGATAGCTTGTGCTTGTTGCTCAGTCAGGAAGTACTGACCATCACGAATACCATATTCAGGCTCTAGCCATTCAGGGCGCGCAGCATCTGTACCAGCACGCTCTAGCATTGCTGAAACGTTGCCTAAATCCCAACCACGAGCGATAAGACCCGCTTTTGCTTCAGCCGGTGTAGGTGCCTTACGGATAAGCTCAATGATTTCATCAATGTTAGCAAGCGCTAGAGCTAAACCTTCAAGGATATGAGCACGTTCACGCGCTTTACGCAGTTCGAAGATAGTACGACGTGTCACAACTTCACGACGGTGATCAACGAAGCACTTCAGCATATCTTTTAGGTTGAATAGCTGTGGCTGGCCATTGTTTAGGGCCACCATGTTGATACCGAAAGTGGTTTGCAGCTGAGTCTGAGCGTAAAGGTTGTTTAGAACTACTTCGCCCACAGCATCGCGCTTACACTCAATAACAATGCGCATACCGTCTTTATCTGACTCGTCGCGCAGTGCACTGATGCCTTCTACTTTCTTATCTTTAACTAGCTCAGCGATCTTTTCGATCAAGCGAGCTTTGTTCACCTGGTAAGGAATTTCAGTGACGATAATGGTCTCTTTACCATTCTTCTCCACTTCGATGTCCGCTTTCGAACGCATGTAGATTTTGCCACGACCTGTTTTGTACGCGTCTACAATGCCTTTACGACCGCTGATAAGCGCCGCTGTTGGGAAATCAGGACCAGGAATGTAATCCATTAGTTCATCAATAGTGATTTCTTCATTATTGATGTATGCAAGACAGCCATCAATCACTTCGCCAAGGTTATGAGGCGGGATGTTGGTTGCCATACCTACTGCGATACCAGAAGCACCGTTAACCAATAGGTTTGGAATTTTAGTTGGAAGAACCGCTGGGATCTGCTCAGTACCGTCGTAGTTTGGTACGTAGTCTACGGTTTCTTTGTCTAGGTCAGCCAATAGTTCATGGGCAATTTTTGCCATTCGAACTTCGGTGTAACGCATTGCCGCAGCAGAGTCGCCATCGATCGAGCCAAAGTTACCTTGACCATCGACCAGCATGTAACGAAGCGAGAACGGCTGAGCCATACGTACGATTGTGTCGTACACAGCACTATCACCATGTGGGTGGTATTTACCGATTACGTCGCCGACAACACGGGCTGATTTTTTATATGGTTTGTTCCAATCGTTGCCTAGTACGTTCATCGCGAATAAAACGCGGCGGTGTACTGGTTTTAGGCCATCACGCACATCTGGAAGAGCACGACCCACGATGACTGACATCGCATAGTCTAGGTATGAACCTCTAAGCTCATCTTCAATGTTTACGGGCGTGATCTCTTTAGCTAAATCGCTCATAGAGCCATTATCCCTCTATTATCTGATCGTAATTACGATACGTGTAAGGTGCAAAAATATAACACACAATTCATCACTTCGGCATCACTTTCCCTCTCCTTTTATCAGGTTGTGAGCTTGGTTATGAATCAAATGTCGAGAATTTGCACACTCATCCCATATCTTTCTGATTAGTGGTTATATTTCGGTCAATATTGAGCAAAATCGGACCCTTTACGCGGAAAAGCGAGGTAAATTCCTTTAACCACACAACGCGAAAATGCAGGTTTTAGAGTTATTGTCACTGGCACCAGTTCAAGGATGAAGCAAAAACAATAGTTAGCGCTTTACAAATTACAGGCACCTGTCTCGATTGCCGCGCCAGTGAACTCTGTCATTGTCCCTTAACTAAGCACATCGAGGTTGTTTGGGTGTAAAACGTTGGAGTATACTGGCGCCCTCTAAAGGACTCAGATTGAATGCAATAAAACCAATTATGACTAAAGCACAAAACGTCGACCCAAGTGAAATTAAGAAATTCGAGGACATGGCTTCTCGATGGTGGGATTTAGAAGGCGAGTTTAAGCCGCTTCATCAAATTAACCCACTTCGTTTGAACTATGTACTTGAAAAAGCAAATGGCTTGTTTGGCAAGCGAGCACTTGATGTCGGCTGTGGTGGTGGCATTCTTGCTGAAAGCATGGCAAAAGAAGGCGCTATTGTGACGGGGCTTGATATGGGTAAAGAACCATTAGAAGTCGCGCGACTACATGCATTAGAAACAGGCACTCAACTGACCTACATTCAGAGCACAATAGAAGACCACGCTATAGAAAACGCAGGAACTTACGATGTCGTGACTTGTATGGAGATGCTTGAACACGTTCCAGATCCTCTCTCCGTTATCCGCTCTTGTGCTGCGCTAGTCAAACCCGGTGGTCACGTGTTTTTCTCAACTTTGAACCGAAACATTAAGTCGTACTTATTTGCTATTGTCGGTGCTGAGAAGCTTCTTAAGATTGTTCCTGAAGGCACTCATGAGCACGATAAGTTTATCAAGCCAGCCGAAATGATGAAGATGATAGACCAAACTGACCTGACGGAAATGGGCATTACTGGACTTCATTACAACCCTCTAAATGATAGCTACAAACTCGGTCGTAATGTAGATGTAAACTACATCGTTCATACTAAAAAATACTGAACGCTATTAAGTTAAAAAATGAGTTTTGTGATTGACATTTTTTAAAGAAAATGAATCGGAAGCGGTAGCATAAAGTTGCCGCTTTTTTTGTCTTTTTATGGCTAAAATTCGTGCTCTAGATTCCATTTTGACCAAGCCATTTTTCGTAGATAAAAACGGCCAAAGATCAAGGAAAATATTTTTGCATGCGGTTATTTCTAAACCGATCTCGAAACCGTACTTTTAACCATTCAAGTCTGCCCTTTTCTCATCGGTTAGTGTTCACTTACTGATTTTTTTCATTTTGTCAGTTATCCACAAGTCATCCCCGATCTGTACCTTGATAAATCAGTGTAATAGCACTATCTTGTAACCCGCAAACAAATGAACCCCTATATGTTGTGTTTA
>NZ_JAWOVM010000136.1:0-7630 GCF_033339895.1 Vibrio sp. 1751 | reverse complement strand
GAACCACCACCAATAGATTCTATGGTAGAAACGTCGAATGGCAGCAATTTACCGTGCGTCGCCAATTGGTTTCTTTGTGCTGGTGAGAATGCATCGTACGCCGATTGCGACATCGCAATCACCTTGTCGCCGTTGATCGTTTCTAGTTGCAGAATGTTACCGCAGAACTGGTTCATCTGATCAAGCGAAATTGAGATGACTTGCTTGTCTTTGGCGAGTGACTTCATTACAAAACGACGCTCAAATTCTGGGATCACTTCGTCACAAATCACGCAAAACTGTTCGCCAACCGCCATCATCACATTGGTGTGATAAATCGGCGCACCAGACGGCAAACGAGTTTGGAAAGAAATCACTCGTTCATAGCCAATACGATCGGCGTAATCTTCTAAAACCAGACGATCACAACGTTGTGAGAGTGCGGCGTAGACCGTTTTATTTAGGTGGTCAAACACCATCACACCCGTGCTTTCTAAATACGCTTGCTCGTCAAGATATTCAGTTAGACTGCTGCGTCGATGAACTTCTCGCCCTGCTTGCGCTAGTGCTGCCACAAGTGCATCGGGACGTACTTCTTTTTGACGGTTTTCACAGGCCATTGGAAAGGTGTACAACGTGCCATCTGGCGTAGTGCTAAACCAATTGTTTGGAAATACCGCGTCTGGCGTTGCAACATCTGAAGTTGGATAATCAAACTCAACAACTTGAACGCCCTCTTGACGCAGCGTTGCAACCATACTCGCGAACTCGGCCATTACTCGACGTGAGACTTCTTCTTGGCTGAGTGACACTTTATGTTGGAACTCATTATCTTGTGCGGTTTCTTCATTAAAACGAAACTCTTTCGGTGGCACCATCACTACGCAGTTTGCGGTTTGGCGCTGAGCACTTTGCGTGCTTTCTTCTTTCCCATTAGCAAATTGGGTCACTGATTCGTGTAATAGCATCCAATACATTCCTTATCACTAGAATGAGGAGATTGTAAATTTATTGTTAACTTCAGTTTTGCTGTTTTGACAATTAATTTAATTGCACAAAAGTAATTTTTGCTGCATTAAGTTCATTTTTCCTTAAATTTTATTGTCACTTTGCAGGTTTAAGCTTTTATGGCACCACGATGAACATGATAAGAATTCATCATAAGAATCAGAACCATAGACAATCACACTCATAACCAACTAGTTACATTTAAGACACAATCGGTTAGACTATTTTTTCGCCCCTCTCGTCAATCGGTCTGCTTTATCGAGGAGCAGGCAAAAAACTCTCATACACGCGGTTTCGTCCAAAGCAGCGTGAATCGATGGATTTAGCCACCCCAAATGGCACTGTTTTAACTTTAGGATGAGTTATGTTTAAACGATTTGAAGGCTTTACAGAGCCGTTCCCCAAATCTACACCGGATCAGCCTCCTTCAGGGATGTTCGCTTTTCTGCGTTATTACACTCGTGGTTATGAAAAGCCTTTGATCATCATGTCTTTGATGGCCACAATTGTGGCTGTTGTTGAGGTAATGTTGTTTGGCGCCATGGGACAATTGGTTGATTGGTTGTCTACCAGCAATCCAGAAACGTTCTTACAAGACAACAAATCGGATTTGATTTTCTACGGAGCCTTATTGCTGGTTGTCATGCCTATATTGGTGATCTTGTACTCGTTGCTCGTTCATCAAACGTTATTGGGCAACTACCCAATGTCTATCCGCTGGCTTGCACACCGGTATTTGCTCAATCAAAGCTTGAACTTCTATCAAGATGATTTTGCAGGTCGAGTCGCAACGAAAGTCATGCAAACCTCATTAGCTGTGCGCGAAACCGTGATGAAAGCTATGGATGTGTTTGTTTACGTTACGGTTTACTTCACCAGCATGATCATTATGTTAGCGACGGCAGACTGGCGTTTGATGATCCCAATGATTGTCTGGCTACTCGCTTACATCGCTATCCAAATCTATTTTGTCCCTAAGCTCAAAGACGTCGCTTCAGCACAGGCCGATGCACGTTCGACAATGACAGGGCGCATCGTCGACAGTTATACCAATATTCAAACCGTCAAACTGTTTTCTCATAGCCAGCGCGAAACCCAATATGCCGAGCAAGGCATGAAAGGATTTTTGAATACGGTCTATCGTCAAATGCGCCTAGTGACCGGCTTCGACGTCGCTGTAGAGATCTCAAACTATATTTTGGTATTTTCCGTTGCTGCTTTATCGATTTACCTGTGGTTGGATAGTGCCATCAGCGTTGGCGCGATTGCGATAGCTGTTAGCCTTGCATTACGCGTAAATGGTATGTCGATGTGGATCATGTGGGAAGTTGGCGCCCTCTTTGAAAATATGGGAACCGTAGTCGATGGAATGAAAACGCTCTCTAAGCCTATTGATATTAAAGATAAACCAGGCGCAAAAGACTTATTAGTCACTGAAGGTGGCATTCACTTTGATAACGTCAGCTTCCATTACGGTGAGAATAAAGGCGTGATTAGCCATCTCGATCTCAACATCAAACCAGGAGAGAAAGTAGGCTTGGTTGGGCGCTCCGGCGCCGGAAAATCGACTTTGGTGAACTTGTTACTTCGTTTCCACGATGTCGAAGACGGCAGCATTAAGATCGATGGACAGAACATCTCAGAAGTCACACAAGACTCTTTGCGTTCAAAGATCGGTATGGTGACCCAAGATACTTCTCTGCTACACCGTTCAATTCGAGACAACATTTTGTATGGCAATCCAGATGCGACAGAAGAAGATTTGCTGAAAGCCACTAAGCAAGCGCATGCCCATGAGTTTATTGAAACTCTGACCGACCCATTTGGTAATGTCGGATACGATGCGCAAGTTGGTGAACGTGGTGTGAAACTGTCTGGCGGCCAACGTCAGCGTATCGCAATATCTCGTGTGCTACTCAAAGATGCACCATTGCTGGTATTGGATGAAGCAACATCGGCTCTGGATTCAGAAGTCGAAGCAGCGATTCAGGAAAGCTTAAATGAATTAATGCAAGGGAAAACGGTTATTGCTATCGCTCACCGATTATCGACCATCGCACAAATGGATCGCCTCATCGTGCTAGATAAAGGCAGCATCGTTGAACAAGGTTCTCATCAAGAACTCATTGCGAATAACGGCATTTACGCCCAGCTTTGGGCGCATCAAACTGGCGGATTTATCGCTGAAGAACTAGACAATCAACACGCTTCTTAACGAGTGATAAGCTCAATAAAAACGGCGCTTTAAGCGCCGTTTTTTATTTTAATCCATGGCTAGACGCTCATATAGCCATTGTGGTTTCTCATATATGAAACACTCTCCATGATAAAGCTCACACTTTTTCTGCTAATATACCGCCTCGTTGCGTATCCATTGCAATGAACACAATACAGAGTATTGAGCCGTCTTCATTTGTCATTTCACTTTTTGAGAAACAGCTATACTCAATAGATGGCTTAGTTATTATATTAACAATAAGGTAATTAGCTTATGTGTAAATGTGGTTCAATGCAGATCGTACAACTCAAACCAAGTTGGGCTGACAAGCTATTCGGCTACTCAGAAAGATGGAAATGCCAACTTTGTTGTAAGATCTACCGCATCTAAAATTAAAAATAGAATCTTAGTTTTTCTAAGAAAAAGCAGTGGCCCGACAGTAATTGTCGGGTTTTGTTTTTCTGTACATCCATTTTTATCCCTTCGCAACACGGTCACTCATCACGGCAAAACCTAGCATCTCAATGTGACTTAGGTATAGAATCAGGCCCACTTATTTATTCCGATATTCACATATAACTGGTCACTATGAACAAAAGTTTGCTAACGAATGTCCTCGCTATCGCTTTGATGGCTGGAGGTCATCAATTACAAAACGACTATCTTTGGTATGCAGGACTGTTTGCGTTCTCAGGCGCCATCACCAACTGGCTTGCCATCCATATGCTATTTGAGAAAGTGCCTGGATTATACGGTTCTGGCGTGATCCCCGCGCGATTTGAAGAGTTTAAACTGGCTATCAAAAACTTAATGATGGAACAGTTTTTTACTGAAGCGAACATTGACCGATTCTTGAATAAAGAAATGGCGGGCGGTGTGAACATCGATCTTCAACCAGTAATTGAGAAAGTAGATTTAAATCCAGCATTTGATTCCCTAGTGGAAGTAATTGAAGGCTCTCAATTTGGCGGCATGCTAGCGATGTTTGGCGGCTCGGAAGCGCTACAACCCATGCGCCAACCTTTCGTCGAAAAGATGCAAGAATCCATCATTGAGTTGAGCAAGAGCGATAACATCAAAGAAGCACTGAAAGAGCAATTCGAATCTCCTGCAATGATGGATGAGATAAAGCAGAACATTGAAGGTATCATCGATCAACGTTTAAGCGAATTAACACCGGCATTAGTTAAAGAAATGGTGCAAAAGATGATTAAACAACACCTTGGCTGGCTAGTCGTTTGGGGCGGTGTTTTTGGAGGTTTAATTGGCCTTATCAGTACCTTTATCGGGGCATAATCGCTCACCGATTTATTAAAAAAGGAGCTTCGGCTCCTTTTTTAATCGAGAAAAAGTAATATACCAAGCCACGCTAAATAAGGAGGCTCAACACATGCCTCGCCTAACCAAGGAGCTCGGGATTAACACCAAATCCCGTTTTATGTTCTTCAATGACCACTTCACTACGAGTTTGAATCACGCCCGGAAGCGTGCCTAACTTGCTCGACATAAACTCCTGATACGCTTTCATGCTCTTAACACGAACTTTTATCATGGTATCGAAATCTCCAGAGAGCGAGTAGCACTCTTCAATTTCAGGCATCAATTCCACCGCTTTCGCAAACTTTTCAAAAATAGAAAAACTGGTTTGGTCTAAACGAATATGGATGAATACCTGCACATCCAGCCCCAACTTTTCCGCATTCAACTCTGCATGGTAACCATTGATATACCCTTCTTTTTCTAGTCGCTTTACACGGTCAGAACATGGAGAAGTCGTTAAGTTAATCAGCTTTGCTAGTTCTACAACTGGAATTCTGCCTCTCGAATGAAGCACTCTCAAAATATGTAAATCAATCCGGTCCAATTGATAACTCATTAACCCACTTCCTTGTAACCACTTAGAAAGCATCACATTAATCGTTGCTCAAAAAATTGCAAACCATCAAATGCACAGCATGTGAAATTCAGCAGAGAATAACCAGAAAACAACGAAGGAGGGAAAGTGCTATGATTATTGCCGCTCACTTAGTAACCGTGATATGAAGATAAAAAGCAACCTAGCGGCTCCCGCGGAGTCGCAAATTTGAAAGCGCATGACACGCCTGTATAGATATGTCGTTCGGGCAACGCCGCCCTATTTAGCCATTAATTATGGCTATCACTCAGAGTTAGAGTGCGGCCGATGTATGCCGTGTAGGATGTGGAACAACCTCTCCAATTGCACGATGATTACAACAACGGCAGTAGTATTGAGGCTCCATCTCGTAATAATGTTCACCTGATACAAATTTCGCCATCAGCTGTGTAAAACTCACCATTTTGCCTGTTAACGAGTCAACAGACTGAGGCTCGCAACGCTTCATAATCACTTTATGTTGCGTTGATTTTCTACAAGCTGCGCAATATATATCCGGCATTTCTCTTCTCCCTACTTTTTCGTCCTACTGACAATTGACATATTTTGTTCAAAATAATTCCACAATTAAAAAGCTCCTTTAATTTTTTGTGCCCTATCTTCAAAAAATTGAACGAAAGTATCAAAAAACTGAGACATTGGTCAGACCTCAACTTTTGTACCATCAATATGAGCAAACGTGCTTATGTGTGTAATAATACGACACATTACACATAAGCAATTGTTCGGGCTTATTATTTAGTAAGGCGCATGACAACTTTACAGCTGGCTAGATCGAGCTTTCGAGACGCCTTGTTATCTTGATTTACCCCGCAAACCAGTTGCTAGCAGCTATAGCCGTCTCATCAAGGAAGAAATGCATGACGATACAACCGATTCTCACTACCGAAAGACTCGTCCTCCGGCCATTCAATATCGATGACTGCCAACAAGTGGCTTTACTCGCTGGAGATAAGCGAATTGCCGACATGACAGCAAACATCCCTCATCCTTATGAGCGACCGATGGCGCAAGCATGGATAGATAGGCACGATCCGATGTATCAGCAGCATCAAGGCGTGGCGTACGCTATTACCTTGCAAAACACTGGGGAGTTACTTGGTGCAGTGAGTTTACCGCGTATCGAAGAGGGATATGTCGGATGATCATCCATGAAACTTCACAAAATCTGTCCAAGAACAACCCTTTCTTGCTAGGAACTGTATTGTTGTCGCTGTTCTATTTTTCCTACCTAGCAGACAAGATCGTCGAGTTTGGACTCGTAGCACTCACAATAATAGGATTGAAACTGCTCTCAACGTACTTCACGCGCCGCGCGTTCAATCCTAAAACGCTAGATATCGATGCAAGCACCAACACCTTGAAGTACCGCCAGGGCTCAACGGTTTACTTCCGTCTACCTCTTGATGACATTGTCAAAGTCCAAATACAGAAAGAGCTCCTCTCTAGCAAAAGTTTGATGCTCTACACAGTCAACGACGCTTACCAAGTGCCGAATTCAGACAATTTCGATTCTCTACAGTTAAAGGATTTAATGAAACAACTTGAAGAGAGAATTGATGATCAATCTCGCTAAAACGAAAAGAGAAGACATTCTAGAATGTTGCCAATTTGGTCTCTAAATAGAAAGACAAAAAAGCCAGCAATAACGCTGGCTTTTCTCTGTATTAGTCTTGTGCGACTTTCACGCGAATTTTGCTTTTTTCTACGTTCGTCAAATTCAGTGCTTCAAGAGCAGAAATGGCTTCTGCTTCGTCCGGCATGATGACAAAACCGAAGCCTTTCGACAAACCCGTGTCTTGATCAAGCACTAGCGAACACAGTTCTACTTTGCCGTACGCTGAGAATAATTTGCGGATATCTTGCTCGGTCATGTGACGAGCCAAGTTTCTTACTAAAAGTTTCATAATGAACCTAGTTGGTTTGATAACGGTTCGATTCTCTCAGTTTCTCTCTGGCAAACCAAGTGAATAATATGACGGCGTTGACTAGATCATTCTAAGTACATCTGTTTAAATGATTTTCCGTTCATTTTTCACCCATAGGAGAGTCGGCATGGAAACGAAACGTCTCAAACTCATCCCTGCTTGTTTAGAACGAGCCGAAGAGGCGCATCAAGCTGTCGTTCGCAGCCAAAAGACTCTCGAAGTCTATCTGCCGTGGGTGCCTCATGTGCTGACATTAGAAGCGATGATAGAAGGGACAGAGAAAGCCATCGCAAACTTTGAAAACTTCGAAGAAGAGCTGCGTTACTACATCATTGAAAAGGAAAGCGATCGCTTACTGGGTGCGGTCGGCTTGATGATTCGAGATCCCGACGTACCATCCTTTGAGATAGGTTATTGGTTAGATGATGCTGCCGTTGGCAATGGTTATGTTGCCGAGGCTGTGCTCGAAGTTGAGCGCTATGCGTTTGATGACTTGGGTGCCAAGAGAATCGCAATTCATGCTGATAGCACCAACCAAAAGAGCCGGGCTGTAGCCGAGCGCTGTGGTTATGAGTTCGAAGG
>NZ_JAWOVM010000135.1:0-7675 GCF_033339895.1 Vibrio sp. 1751 | reverse complement strand
CATCGCTGACGCTATCACAGCTGCAGGCGTTGAAGTTGCTAAGAGCGAAGTTCGCCTTCCTGAAGGTGCTCTACGTAACACTGGTGAGTTCGAGATCAGCGTTCAACTTCACTCTGAAGTTTTCGCAACTGTGAACCTACAAGTTGTTGCTGCTGAGTAATTCAGTATCAAGACGAAATACTAAAAAGCACCTCCTCGGAGGTGCTTTTTTTATTTCTAAAACTGAGAGAAAAAGGGTTAAAAAGCGAAAAGTAAATTAACGGAAAATACGCTGTCCGCTTTGCTTAAGCCTTCAGGCACTTTATCGTGATACTGACGAGAGTGCGCCAGTTTCAGTGCAATATCTTCAGTAATATCATTGGTTACACTGAGTTCACTATCAGTACGTGTGTTACTTCTACCTGTTACCAACGTAATATCAGCTGCGAAACTTAAATTATCCAACGCATGCCAAGTTGTGTTGATATTTCCTCGAAAAATGCCTTCTCTAACGATATCGGGAAAGACAATATCGTCATCATCTATTTCGTCTAAGTTTGGCTCTTGATAGCGAAAACCAGGGCCTACTTCTACCTCTAAAATGAAGTTCTCAGTGTAGGAGAACTGGTAACCCAAACCACCTGACAACGTATAGTCTTTAAAATAAGCACTGTAGCGAGAATCCACCCCTTTAAAGCTGCCATACAAATACGTCTTAGGGCCTAACTTGTAGTCACTCTGTAGGGAGTAGGTGGATGAGCGTTTGTCTTCTTCACCGTCTTTGTACAAGTTGTAGTACTTCCATTCACCATTAGAACGGTGTCGACCTGACGTATATTCAGCACTCAAACGAGCATTCAGGGAACGAGAGTCCGTGTTACCTGTGTGAGCTTGATAGCCGAACTCCACCTCGGTTTTTAGTGGGTCGGGTACATCAATATTTTGCTCTGGCTGTACTGATTCGTCAGCATACGATGCACTAGCGCACAGTAGGCTAAAGCTAAGTAACCAGTATCGGGACACATCAACCTCGAACGTAATCAAAAAGGAGGGGCATGATACTGATACAGATATTTGGTTGGGTCAATGGTAGGTTAATTTTTATTAGAGCTAGGCGGAAGAACCAGGCTATTACCCGGGTGGTTCACATGATGATTTCTTAACAAGTAATTGTCTCTTCGGGGAAGCATCTCAGTTAGGTTAAGGTTATAATCGTGGGTCAATAGTAGTTATCGAGCAAAGTCATGGCGGAAAACAGAAATCGCAAACCTTCAGACAGTCAGGTCGACGCAATCAAAGTGCCACCTCACTCACTAGAAGCCGAGCAATCAGTAATTGGTGGTCTTTTACTGGATAATGAACGTTGGGACACCGTTGCCGAACGTGTTGTGAGCAGTGATTTCTATAGTCGTCCACACCGCCTGATTTTTGAAGGTGTAAAAACCATTCTTGAAGCGGGTAAACCTCTCGATCTTATTACTTTATCGGAATATCTAGAGCGTCACGAGTTGTTAGAAGATGTAGGCGGTTTTGCTTACCTTGCTGACTTGGCGAAGAATACGCCAAGTGCAGCTAACATCAATGCGTATGCTGATATTGTCGCTGAGCGCGCGATTGTTCGTGGCCTTATTGGTGTCGCGAATGAAATTGCGGACGCGGGCTATGACCCTCAAGGTCGCAGTTCTGAAGATTTAATAGACATGGCGGAGAGTAAAGTTTTTGCTATCGCCGAGTCTCGAACTAGTGAAAACGAAGGACCACAAAACGTCGACAACATCCTCGAAAAGACGTTAGAACGTATCGAGTTGTTGTATAAAACGCCACAAGATGGTGTTACCGGGGTCGATACCGGTTTCACAGATCTCAATAAGAAAACCGCAGGTTTGCAAGGCTCTGATTTGGTGATTGTCGCTGCGCGTCCATCGATGGGTAAAACGACCTTTGCGATGAACTTGTGTGAAAATGCAGCCATGCAACAAGAAAAGCCCGTACTTATTTTCTCGTTAGAGATGCCAGCTGAACAGTTGATGATGCGTATGTTGGCCTCTTTGTCTCGTGTTGACCAAACCAAGATCCGTACGGGTCAGCTAGATGACGAAGATTGGGCGCGTATTTCTTCTACTATGGGTATCCTGATGCAGAAGAAAAATATGTACATTGATGATAGCTCTGGACTAACTCCGACCGAAGTGCGTTCGCGCGCTCGCCGTATCGCTCGTGAACATGGCGGTCTGTCGATGATCATGGTCGACTACCTTCAGTTGATGCGCGTGCCTTCGTTAACCGATAACCGCACTCTTGAGATTGCTGAGATCTCGCGCTCTCTTAAGGCGCTGGCAAAAGAGCTAAATGTGCCTGTTGTGGCACTGTCGCAGCTAAACCGTTCCCTAGAGCAACGTGCGGATAAACGACCAGTAAACTCGGACTTGCGTGAATCCGGTTCCATCGAGCAGGATGCTGACTTGATCATGTTCATCTACCGTGATGAGGTTTATCACCCAGATAGTCCGTACAAAGGTACGGCCGAAATCATTATTGGTAAACAGCGTAACGGTCCTATCGGTTCTGTTCGCCTCACTTTCCAAGGTCAACATTCGCGTTTCGACAACTACGCGGGTCCTGCATTCGATATTGATGATGAGTAATCCCATGAGCTATATGAAAGCGGCCAAGGCGTGCATTGATTTGTCTGCGTTGCAGCACAACTTACAGCGCGTAAAAGCTCAAGCGCCACAAAGTAAAGTGATGGCTGTCGTCAAGGCCAATGGTTATGGTCACGGATTACGTCATGTCGCAAAACATGCTAACCATGCGGATGCGTTTGGCGTGGCTCGCATTGAAGAAGCATTGCAACTGCGCGCTTGTGGAGTAGTAAAGCCGATTCTATTGCTAGAAGGTTTTTACTCTCCTGGTGATTTACCTGTTCTTGTGACGAACAACATCCAAACCGTGGTGCACTGTGAAGAGCAGCTTATCGCCTTGGAGCAAGCAGACCTTGAAACTCCGGTTGTCGTGTGGCTGAAGATTGACAGTGGCATGCACCGCCTTGGGGTTCGTCCTGAACAATATGACGAGTTTGTAACGCGGCTGAAGGAGTGTCCAAATGTAGCGAAACCGTTGCGTTACATGAGCCACTTTGGCTGTGCAGATGAGCTGGATAGCGATATTACCCCACAACAGATTGAGCTGTTTAAATCGTTGACTTCTGGTTGCCAAGGGGAACGTTCACTGGCGGCATCTGCGGGGTTATTGGCATGGCCTCAAAGCCATTTAGATTGGGTTCGTCCGGGTATTATCATGTATGGTGTGTCGCCATTCGATGACAAAACGGCGCAAGATCTTGGGTATCAGCCTGTCATGACACTTAAATCCCACCTTATTGCGGTACGTGAAGTGAAGAAGGGCGAAAGTGTTGGCTATGGTGGTATTTGGACCAGTGAGCGAGATACAAAAGTTGGGGTCATCGCTGTAGGGTATGGCGACGGTTACCCAAGAAGTGCTCCAAACGGTACGCCGGTGTGGGTTAATGGCCGTAAAGTACCTATTGCAGGTCGAGTTTCCATGGATATGCTGACGGTCGATTTGGGACCAGACGCAACGGATAAAGTCAGCGACGAAGCGATTCTTTGGGGGAAAGAGCTCCCAGTAGAAGAAGTGGCGGGTCACATTGGTACGATTGCGTATGAACTCGTGACTAAGCTAACGCCTCGCGTCGAGATGGAATACTCCAAATAAACAACGAAAGGCTAACCCAAGGTTAGCCTTTGTTTTATCTACTCACCGTTAATCGTAGCAATAACGCGGCGGCCGCCACCAAAGTCTCGATGCTCACCCAAGTAAATACCTTGCCATGTTCCTAAAGCTAATCGACCATTTTGGATTGGTACCGTCACACTACTGCCAAGCAGTGATGCTTTAATATGTGCCGGCATGTCGTCGTCACCTTCATAGGTGTGCTGATAATAAGGAGCACGCTCTGGCACAAACTTATTGAAGTGCGCTTCCATGTCCATACGCACGGTTGGATCAGCATTCTCATTTAAGGTCAAACTGGCGGAGGTGTGCTGAATAAATAAGTGTAATAAACCTACTGAAAGTTCGTTTATTTGTGGTAATTGTTGTTCAATTTCATCAGTTATCAGGTGAAAACCGCGCCTTCTCGCTTTTAATTGCAGTGTTTTTTGTGCCCACATACGTGTTCCTTTGGAAATTTATAAATTGGCGTCTATCCTATTCCAATTAGAGCCTGTCATTAGTAAATGATATGATTCTTGTCATCGTAAATGAATTGTTCAATTTCAGGGCAGGGAACGTGACCTAACTCAATGTGAGTGTAAAAGCTCTCGGTCATAATTGGCGCCTGAAAAAAAATTACAAAGACTTGTTTTGTGGCAATTTGCCCAAACATCTAATTTATATTCTATTTGCTAAATCGGGGATTCCACAGTTTTCGCTAGACTGTAAGGAATGGAACCTACTGTAACATCGGGATAAAGACCATGTTGAAAAATATCAATCCAACGCAAACACAAGCTTGGAAAGCGCTAACGGCGCATTTCGAATCTGCACAAGATATGGATCTTAAAGAGCTGTTTGCTCAAGACGCAGCGCGTTTCGACAAATACTCTGCACGTTTCGGCTCAGACATCCTAGTCGATTACTCAAAGAACCTCATCAATGAGGAAACTCTGAAGCACCTGTTTGCTCTTGCGAAAGAGACCGAGCTGAAATCTGCAATTGAAGCGATGTTCAGTGGTGAAGCGATCAACCAAACAGAAGGTCGCGCTGTTCTTCACACTGCACTACGTAACCGCGCTAATACTCCAGTTATGGTAGACGGCGAAGACGTAATGCCAGCAGTGAACGCGGTTCTAGAAAAAATGAAATCATTCACTGAGCGCGTTATCGGCGGTGAATGGAAAGGTTACACAGGCAAAGCAATTACTGATATTGTGAACATCGGTATCGGCGGTTCTGACCTTGGCCCTTACATGGTGACGGAAGCTCTAGCGCCATACAAAAATCATCTAAACCTTCACTTCGTATCTAACGTTGATGGTACACACATCGTTGAAACGTTGAAGAAAGTTAACCCAGAAACGACGTTATTCTTGATCGCGTCTAAGACGTTTACAACGCAAGAAACCATGACTAACGCGCACACTGCTCGTGATTGGTTCCTAGAATCTGCGGGTGATCAGGCTCATGTGGCTAAACACTTTGCTGCGCTTTCAACAAACGCGACAGCCGTGTCTGAATTTGGTATCGATACAGCGAACATGTTTGAATTCTGGGACTGGGTTGGTGGCCGTTACTCACTATGGTCTGCGATCGGTCTATCAATTGCACTAGCAGTAGGTTTCGACAATTTTGTTGAGTTGCTTGATGGTGCTCACGAGATGGACAAGCACTTCGTATCAACAGATCTAGAAAGCAATATTCCAGTGATTCTTGCTTTGATTGGTATTTGGTACAACAACTTCCACGGTGCGGAGTCAGAAGCTATCCTACCTTACGATCAGTATATGCACCGTTTCGCAGCGTACTTCCAGCAAGGTAACATGGAGTCAAACGGTAAATACGTTGACCGTGACGGCAATGCTGTAACTTACCAAACTGGCCCAATCATTTGGGGTGAACCAGGTACCAACGGTCAGCACGCGTTCTACCAGCTAATTCACCAAGGTACTAAGCTTATCCCATGTGACTTCATTGCACCTGCAATTAGCCACAACCCAGCTAGCGATCATCACCAAAAACTGATGTCTAACTTCTTCGCGCAAACTGAAGCTCTAGCGTTTGGTAAAAATGAAGAAACCGTGAAAGAAGAGTTGGTGAAAGTAGGTAAGAATGCTGAAGAAGTGGCAGCGATTGCGCCATTCAAAGTGTTTGAAGGTAACCGTCCAACAAACTCTATTCTAGTGAAGCAAATCACGCCTCGTACGCTAGGTAACTTGATCGCAATGTACGAACACAAAATTTTCGTACAAGGTGTTATCTGGAATATCTTCAGCTTTGACCAATGGGGCGTGGAGCTAGGTAAACAACTGGCTAACCAAATCCTACCTGAGCTTGCAGACGAGTCTCAAATCAGCTCGCATGACAGCTCAACAAACGGTCTAATCAACGCATTTAAAGCGTTCAAAGCTTAATGTTTGAATAGATAAAGAAAAGGTCAGCAAATGCTGACCTTTTTATTGCCTGAGGCAAAAACAAAATAGGTTGGCCAGTGCCAACCTATTCTTTCTCTTTTATTCGAAGCAAATTTCGATAAAGGCATTTCCCCATTGGGAAGAGAAAGGCATGATAATAATTGAGCCTTCACACTTGTGGCGAATCGTATGACCTCGGCCCGAAACCACAACCGGTGTTGCCATATCAAAGTCAAAACCACTTTCCGCCAGAATGCGTTTCGCACCACCAGTAACCATGTTGGTGATCTCACCCACCATATCGGTCACTTCTTCATTGAGCCCATTTGGACGTTCACCAAGCATGTTCTGCATGATTTCTAGGGCGAGTGCTTCATCAAAGGTGATCGACATTGAACCACGAGTTTGTGGGCCTACCATACCAATCAGACCAGAAACGTCACCTCGTGCGATCTCATCTTTTTTGATTCGCGGTTTTTGTGGCTTCAGCTCAAGAGAAGCCATAGTTTTTAGCACGTTCATTAAAGAAGCTAAAAACGGGTTTACAAATTCAGCGCGCATAACGTTCTTCTATACTTTTTCTTTCGTCTCGGAGGAACAGGCCTGGCATTCACCATGAGTTTCAATAACTTGGTTGGTCAGTTTGAATCCATGCTTCTCGGCGTTTTCGGCTAACAAGGATATCAGCGTCTCATCTTCGAGTTCAACGACATCACCACATTTATCGCAAATTAGTAATTGGAAAAAGTGCTGCTGAGTATTGAAAGAACAACAAGTAATAAAGCTATTTGTCGATTCCACTCGGTGGATGAAGCCTTGTTCTAGGAGAAAATCTAATGCTCGATAAACAGTGGGCGGCTTAGCCTGAGGCTCACTCTCTTTTAGTTGCTCCAATAGCTCATACGCACTTGAGGCGCGGCGATTAGAACAAATGAGTTCAAATACGCGTCGGCGTTGCGGAGTCAGTCGTACTCCACGCTCTGCGCAGATACTTTCAATTTGTTCAATGATTGTTGGGTTCAAACCTTTCACCATAACTATCGGACGTGCTCTATGATAAATCATTTCTATACGAAGTTCGTTTAGAAATGCTTCATTTTACCCACTATCAGAACGAAAATCATGAATTAAAGCAAGTCGGTGGTGGTGTGAAGGCGGAATAATCATCACAGAATGAATCAACGAATGACAGATTCGTATTACTTCTGCGTATTCCTAAGCACTTGGCTAGTCAGCCAACCAAATCATTCTCGCTGAAACTAGCACCCAGAGGTGCTTGGGTATACAATACCCGACTTATTTTTTGAGCGTACTGCTGCGCTCGACCTTGGCAACATAAAAACGGGTGTTTATATCATGACTCATTCTTGCAGGCTCTCCGTAGCACCAATGCTCGATGGGAGTGATTGTTTGCTTAAGGCTCTGAAATAATTTTGTTTTTTCTTTTTGAGGGACACATAGGGGGGCCACGGAAAAATCATGAACATCCCCGTCAATAAAGGCTCGCCAGAACCTTCAAAAGGTACTCAGAATCCATCGCACAC
>NZ_JAWOVM010000134.1:0-7833 GCF_033339895.1 Vibrio sp. 1751 | reverse complement strand
GCCAGTGATATTCATTGTCATAAGTGTTTTTCCTCTGTTGCATCCCTCATGGGTTGAGTTCAGATTACCGCTTTAAGCATAAAAAAATGTGATTCAGATCATTATTTTGCTCGGGTTTTTTATGATGAAAAATGAATGTGATCTCACTCAAGAACTTCTGAGATTTATCGTGAAATTGCTTGTTATCGGTTAGTAAATCCGTAGATTGGATAGAGTACTCAGCTGAAAACGGCCTCGTTTTTAGGGAAGTTTTACGGCCTAATATTTGAGGTGGTTAAAATTTAACTACACGTAAGGTGTGATGACGATCACTGAGTCTTTCCAATGAATCCATTTAAAAAGCCGCTTACTGTACAAGCGGCTTTTTACTGTCTGGAATTTGGCTGACTTTTCGTAGCGGTATCATGAAAATGGGGTCTTTTGGGGCTAGTGAAACCCTTTCTAGACTTTTGACTTGGTCCAAACTTTCTAGTTGTTTGTATATTATGTAGTAGCGATTAATGCTTGTGACGTACCCAACCGTTGAGCTTAAACTTTTCCGCATAACGACTTCCACGTTATTAAACCAAACATTAGGATCGTAACCTTGTTGGGCTGCACGCTTACGAATACGCTCTACATTGCCGGGGCCCGCATTGTAAGCCGCCAATGTAAAGTAGAGTTTATTTTGTGCAGTAATATCAGGATCACTGAAGTACTGCTTACGCAAAAAAGCTAAGTATTTCACTCCAGCATGAATGTTGTTTTCTAATTGTCGAACATTTTTGATATTGATATTCGGATCTTGAGCGGTGCTGGGTAGGACTTGCATTATGCCAACGGCACCTCGGCTTCCAACTAGGTCGTTATTAAATCCTGATTCCTTGTAAGCGATTGCAGCGATCAGTAAATAGTCGATATCGTATTTCTCACCATAGCGTGAAAATAGCGCCGCGAGTTTTTCTAGTTGAGCAATTTTCTTAGGGTTAAGAGCTCTGTTCAACCATCCCGTGTTATCGATGTATTTACCGTAAATAACGTTACCGAGTACTGTCCCAGAGCGAGACTTCTGGATGAACTTATTCACGACGGCTTTTAATTTGGGACTATTTTCTCGCATTGCCCAAGCAATTTTGCCATTTTTGCGGATAGGGATTTTTTTGTGCACCCGAATATCATCCATCACTTTCAGCCAAAGCTTGGCTTTATGGCTATCGAGAACAATGGCTTTGACGTAACCATTGTTGAGCATTCCGACCAGCTCATAATCTTGAAGTGTTTCTTCAATAAAGTGCACTATAACAGGCGGTAAGCCTTTTTTGTTTAGTTTCTTATTTAGTGTCTGAATGCTTTCAAAGTAGCTAGAGCTGGCGCGCACCCAAATCTCTTTGCCGCTCAGTTGTTCGATTTTCGTCATCGTTGGTGTGCTTTTGTTTGTCACTACCCACTCTTGAATGTCAGTGAGAATGGGTGAACTGAACTCCACTTTCTGTTTGCGCGTGTCGGTAATAGTCAGGTTGGCGACAACTAAGTCACCTGAACCGTTTTCTAAGGCTGGCAGTAGCTGGTCGCGGGCAACAGGAATAATTTGTACGTTAAGCTTTGGTTTGAGTTTACGAAGGTCTTTTTCGAAATGCGCAAGCAATTCCGCGCCTATGCCTTTTGGTGTGCCGCCCTCAATGTAATAAAAGCCTAAATCGGCAGAAACTAAGACGCGCAGTACATTCTTATCTTTGATGACATCGAGGTCCCCAGTGTAAGGAGGCTGTTTGAGCGGCGAGATTTGCAGTGCGCAAACGGAAGCAGACAATAGGAGCAGCATAACTGCGCAAAGCTTAGATATCGTCACGTTCACATCCTTTTTATAAAGGGGGGGAGGAGAACTTTAAGCATATGTGGAGCTAGGAAGATCATCAAGAAAGGGCTGAATACACTATTGAGAGTAATAAAAAACCGCCACGGTAAAAACGGTGGCGGTTCAGTTTAAAGCAAGTTCAATTACTTCACAGGGTTGAGCTCGATAAGCTTTTCAGTTCTTGCTACGGCGTCTTCCAAACCAAGTTGCTTGTAGGCCTCTAGCTGGATAGTCAGTGACTTACGTGCAGCTTCTGTGTCTGGATACGCTTTTTGTAGCTCTTGGCTGCGATTAATAGCAGCGACCCAAGCTTCACGGCGAAGGTAGAAGTCAGCAGTCGCTAAATCATAGTTCGCTAGACGGTTTTTCAGCGCGACCATACGTTTTTGTGAATCTTCTGCATATGGGCTATTCGGGTAGCGTTGAAGTAGTTTTTTGAAGTCATCAAACGCTTTTTTTACCGGTTCAGGATCGCGATCGCTTCGATCTACGCTGAATAAATCATGCATAAAGTTACGATCTTGCGCCATGTGGCTTAGACCTCGCATGTACAGCACCCAATCCATCTTTTCATGGGTTGGGTTTAAACGCATAAAGCGAGAAATGGTTGCCAAGCCCAAAGCAAGGTCGTCGTTTTTGTAGTACGCATAGATTAGGTCAAGCTGCACCTGTTCAGAGTAGGCACCGAATGGGTAACGTGAGTCTAATGCTTCCAGTTTCTCAATTGCAGAAAGCCAATTACCACTTTGAAGAGAAATCTGTGCGTCTGCATACAGTTCCGAAGGCGGCACATCAGGAACGATTTCTTCTTTGCTTGCACATCCAAACAGAAGGGATACCGCTAAAAGGCCTGTTAAAGTCTGACGTTTCATATCAGGAGTCTGTTCCTTGAATCTAAATATTTCTTAAGCTGCCGTTACTTTCTTTCCAGTAACAGATACAATGACGTAATAGTCTATTTTTTCACAGTCGTGAGCATTAGTCTCACAGTTTTTAAAAAAGTTCGATATGGCTCAGCAGATTGTATTAACAAATACCGTAAAAGATAGCCAGTTAGGTCAACGTTTAGACCAAGCTATCGCCGAATTATTCGCGGACTTCTCTCGCTCGCGCCTAAAAGAGTGGCTGCTTGATGGGAAAGTTCAAGTTGATGGTGAAGTTGTCACTAAACCTCGTACCAAAGTAATGGGTGGCGAGGAAATTACATTGCAAGCCGAGTTAGAAGATGAAGAACGCTGGGAAGCGCAAGATATCCCGCTAGATATCGTCTATGAAGATGAAGATATTATCGTTATCAACAAACCTCGTGACTTTGTGGTTCATCCGGGCGCTGGTACGCCTGATGGCACTGTACTTAATGCGTTGTTGCATCATTACCCTGATATTGCAGAAGTACCTCGTGCAGGTATCGTGCACCGTTTGGATAAAGACACAACGGGTTTGATGGTGGTGGCGAAAACCGTTCCTGCACAAACTCGTCTGGTTCGCGCACTGCAAAAACGTAATATTACTCGTGAGTACGAAGCGATCGCTATTGGTCGTATGACTGCGGGAGGTAAAGTGGATCAACCGATTGGTCGTCACTCTACTAAGCGCACGCTTATGGCGGTAGCACCAATGGGCAAACCAGCAGTAACGCACTACCGTGTTGCTGAACGCTTCCGCGAACACACGCGTATTCGCTTGCGTCTAGAAACGGGTCGTACGCACCAGATTCGTGTGCACATGTCTTATCTTCAGCATCCGCTGCTCGGTGATATTGCATATGGTGGACGTGCTCGCATCCCGACAGGTGCGTCTGAAGAGCTAACGGCAATGATCCGGGGCTTCGATCGCCAAGCATTGCACGCAGTAATGCTGCGCTTTGAGCACCCAATTACGGGCGAAGTTCTTGAGTTTCATGCTCCAGTGCCTGATGACATGGTTGTGATGACTGAAGCGCTTCGTCAAGATACAGAAGAGCACGGCTTACCGGAAGAATTCTAATATGAAGACGATCATTCCGAACTGGCCAGCGCCTAAAAATGTCAAAGCTTTCGCCTCAACACGCATAGGCGGATTTTCGACAGGCCCTTACCAAGGGCTAAATTTAGGTACTCACGTTGGGGATGATTTGTCTTTAGTAGAGAAGAACCGAGCTTGGTTGGCGCAACAGGCAAGCATGCCAAATGCGCCAATCTGGTTAAACCAAACGCATTCAACCGTTGTGGCTCAAGCAAATGAACCAACAACACAGGTGCTTGATGCGGATGGTGTATTTACTTCTTCAAGCCATGTTGTTTGTTCAGCGATGACCGCCGATTGTTTACCTGTATTATTGACTAATACACAAGGTACGCAAGTAGCCGCTGTTCACGCAGGTTGGCGCGGCTTAGCAAATGGCATTGTCGAAAATGCGTTAGCGTTGTTTTCTGGTGAAGTGATAGCGTGGCTTGGCCCCGCCATTGGCCCTCAAGCCTTCGAAGTGGGTGAAGATGTTCTGCAAGCTTTTGTTGATTTTGATTCACAGGCGAATCAAGCATTTGCTCCACGCGATATCGACGGTAAATGGTTTGCTGACATGTCGGTGCTGGCAACGCAACGTCTAAACCGGGCTGGTGTGACACAAGTGTTTGATTCTGGACTTTGTACTTACCAAGATAAAGCCTCTTTTTACTCTTATCGCCGTGATGGTAAGACTGGTCGACAAGCAACCTTTATTTGGATCGAAGACTAGCTATAAGCACCAAAGTGCTAAGATGCATACTACTATTTTTGCAAAGCTATCTTTATTCATTCACTCCCTTGAAATTCCCCACCCGAGTATCCATCTTTCTAACTGTCAAAAGAATTTCCTTTAGTTGAGGTTAGGAAGGTAGATATGCGTCTTGATCGATTCACAAGTAAGTTTCAAATCGCTATCTCTGATGCTCAATCACTAGCGTTAGGGCGCGATCATCAATATATCGAGCCAGTTCACCTCATGGTGGCTTTGCTTGATCAAAATGGCAGTCCAATTCGTCCATTGCTTACTATGCTGGATGTGGACGTAACGCATTTACGCTCTAAATTGAGTGAAATGTTAGATCGATTACCAAAAGTCAGTGGCATCGGTGGGGATGTTCAGCTCTCTAGCTCGATGGGCACATTGTTTAACCTGTGTGACAAAGTGGCGCAAAAGCGTCAAGACTCCTATATCTCGTCTGAAGTCTTCCTGCTTGCCGCTTTAGAAGATCGCGGACCGTTGGGGCAATTACTCAAAGAGATCGGTTTAACAGAGCAAAAAGTCAGCCAGGCAATCGAAAAGATCAGAGGTGGTCAAAAGGTCAATGACCCGAATGCGGAAGAGCTTCGCCAAGCATTGGAAAAGTTCACCATAGACCTTACCGAGCGTGCAGAGCAAGGTAAATTAGATCCTGTTATCGGTCGTGATGATGAAATCCGTCGTACTATCCAAGTATTGCAGCGTCGTACTAAAAACAACCCAGTGATTATCGGTGAACCAGGCGTAGGTAAGACAGCAATTGTTGAAGGCTTAGCGCAGCGCATAGTTAACAATGAAGTACCTGAAGGTTTGCGTGGTCGCCGTGTGCTGTCATTAGACATGGGCGCACTGGTTGCTGGCGCGAAATACCGTGGTGAATTTGAAGAGCGTTTAAAATCAGTATTGAATGAACTTGCTAAAGAAGAAGGCAATGTCATCCTCTTCATTGATGAACTACACACTATGGTCGGTGCTGGTAAAGGTGAAGGCTCAATGGATGCGGGCAACATGCTAAAACCGGCATTAGCTCGTGGTGAGCTGCACTGTGTTGGCGCAACAACATTGGATGAATATCGTCAGTACATCGAAAAAGATGCAGCATTAGAACGTCGTTTCCAAAAAGTGCTGGTGGATGAGCCGACCGTTGAGGATACCGTGGCGATTTTACGTGGCTTGAAGGAGCGTTATGAGCTTCATCATCACGTCGAAATTACCGACCCAGCGATTGTTGCTGCGGCGAGTTTGTCACATCGCTATGTCTCCGACCGTCAGTTGCCGGATAAAGCGATCGACTTAATCGACGAAGCGGCTTCAAGCATTCGTTTACAAATTGACTCTAAGCCGGAGTCCTTGGATAAGCTTGAGCGTAAAATCATCCAACTCAAAATTGAGCAGCAAGCACTAAGTAACGAGCACGATGAAGCGAGTGAAAAGCGTTTGAAAGCGCTTAATGAAGAACTCAATGAAAAAGAACGTGAGTACGCTGAACTAGAAGAGGTTTGGAATACAGAAAAAGCAGCTCTTTCTGGTACTCAACATATTAAGTCTGAGCTTGAACAAGCTCGTATGGACATGGAGTTTGCTCGCCGTGCTGGCGATCTAAACCGTATGTCGGAGCTTCAATATGGCCGTATTCCTGAACTTGAGAAGCAGTTAGATCTTGCAACCCAAGCTGAAATGCAGGAAATGACGCTATTGCGTAATAAAGTAACCGACAACGAGATTGCAGAAGTACTTTCTAAGCAAACCGGCATTCCGGTATCCAAGATGCTAGAAGCGGAAAAAGAGAAACTACTTCGTATGGAAGACGTGCTGCATAATCGTGTGGTAGGGCAAAGCGAAGCGGTCTCTGTTGTATCGAATGCCATTCGTCGTAGTCGAGCTGGGCTTTCTGATCCAAACCGACCAATTGGCTCCTTCTTATTCTTAGGTCCAACTGGTGTGGGTAAAACAGAGCTTTGTAAGACGCTTGCGAGCTTTATGTTCGACAGTGAAGATGCGATGGTCCGTATCGATATGTCTGAGTTCATGGAGAAACACTCAGTGGCAAGGTTGGTTGGTGCTCCTCCAGGCTATGTCGGATATGAAGAGGGTGGTTACTTAACTGAAGCGGTTCGTCGCAAGCCGTATTCGGTAATTTTGTTAGACGAAGTAGAGAAAGCGCATCCGGATGTATTTAACATTCTGCTGCAAGTTCTCGATGATGGGCGTTTAACGGATGGTCAAGGTCGTACTGTTGACTTCCGTAATACGGTTGTGATCATGACATCGAACTTGGGCTCATCTCGTATCCAAGAGAATTTCGCAACATTAGACTATCAAGGTATCAAGAGTGAAGTGATGGATGTGGTTAGCAAACACTTCCGCCCAGAGTTCTTGAACCGTGTTGACGAAATCGTGGTGTTCCATCCACTTGGTCAAGAGCACATTAAGTCCATTGCTTCTATTCAATTGGAACGTTTGGCGAAACGACTAGAGGAGAAAGGCTATCAACTAGAAGTTTCCGACAAAGCACTCGATTTGATCGTTCAAGTTGGTTTCGATCCTGTGTATGGTGCGCGTCCTTTAAAACGTGCAATTCAGCAGAATGTCGAGAACCCGTTAGCCAAATCAATTCTTTCTGGTGAAATCGTTCCAGACAAGACAGTGCAGCTAATTGTTACTAATGACCAAATTTGTGCTCATCAATAATTGTATGGATACAGTAAAATTGAGATAAAAATCACACTAAAGGGGCCGTTTGGCCCCTTTTCTATAGTTTTTTAGAGTCTTTTGTCTGTTTTCTATACGAATAAACTAAAAAGGTGAGTTTTTTTAAAAAATGCACTTGTGTTCTTTAATGAACTCCCTATAATGCGCCTCCGTTGTCACGGGAAAGCAAGTGAAGCGGAACCTAAACAACTACGGTTAGTGAGTTAAAATTAACTCGCAGATAAATAACTTAAAAAAGTGTTTGACACGATAAGTTATCTAGCTAAAATAGCCGTCCACTTTGAAGAGAACTTCGAAGTGTGCTCTTTAAAAATATAGACCTATCAATCTGTGTGGGCACTCGTTGATGATAATCCAATTAGAAGCTTAGGCTTCAAATTAGGTTTCAATAATACGAAGTGACCATTGAATCGAAAGATTCAGCACAGTCAATTCAAACATTACTTCTGCTATTTATTAGCGAAAGGAATGTTCAGTATTCATTGAGCCGAACAAAATCTTAAATTGAAGAGTTTGATCATGGCTCAGATTGAACGCTGGCGGC
>NZ_JAWOVM010000133.1:0-7980 GCF_033339895.1 Vibrio sp. 1751 | reverse complement strand
TCTTTGATGCCACTGGAGATAAGAAACGCTATCAACCTGTCAGCATGTGGGTTACTCATTACTTCTCTTCCTTTAACCAACTATCCATAGCACGCAGCGACTCGTGAGCGGTGAGATCAACTTGCAGAGGCGTCATTGAAACTCGGCCATGCTCAATTGCATAAAAGTCCGTGCCCTCTCCTGCATCTTGCTCCTTTCCTGGTGGGCCTAACCAATAAATGTCATGGCCTCTCGGATCTTTCTGCTTGATCATATTCTCTGCGTGATGACGTGCACCTAAACGCGTAACTTCAATTTCACCTAAATTCTCTGATGGTAAGTCAGGCACGTTTACGTTCAGTAGACGATTCGTTGGAATCGGCGACGCTAAATGCTGTTGTACAATTTGACGTGCAATTTTAGCGGCGGATTCGAAATGTCGCTTACCCACTAGAGAAAAAGCCACCGACTGAACGCCAAGGAAATGACCTTCCATGGCGGCTGCTACTGTTCCAGAATAAAGAACATCATCACCCAAATTAGCGCCATGGTTGATTCCTGACAGAACAAGATCAGGCAAATCATCTTTCATTAGCTCATTCAGCGCGAAATGCACACAATCCGTGGGCGTGCCTTGCACTGAGTAGATATTTGGGGCAATTTCAGTCACGCGTAATGGTTGTTCTAATGTGAGTGAATTCGAAGCACCTGAACGATTTCGATCAGGTGCGACAATGGTCACTTCAGCGATATCTCTCAACTCATCAGCGAGGGCATGAATCCCTTGAGCATGAACACCATCATCATTGCTGATTAAGACCCTTAAGGGCTTCGGGTTTCGTGAATCCTGTTCCATTAGTATTCTCTTTCTACTTCAACCTCATTAACTAACTCACGAACAATAGAGGTCGCAAAAGATCCCGCATCCAGTGAGAAAGTCAGCGTAATGTTGTTACCTTCAACCGTCCAAGCTAAATCTTTTGGCTTCAGCGCAATATCGCGACGGTCGTGGCGCATGCGATTACCACGAATCAGCGCCATGAGGTCAGGCTCTTCGTCTAAAAACGGTTGCTCTAATGCCAGAGCCTCGGCTTGAGTAGGCAGTGCATTATCGCCAGCAAGCGCAGCGGTAATTGCCGCTTCACCTCGCGCAAATTGCACTTGCAGAGCAGCGATGTTGTTTGCATCAATCAACTGAGTGCCAGAATTCGTCTGTGCAATGTCACCATCAATGAACTTATCAAACACACCATTCTCTAGACGAGCTGAAACGATGCGGTTGAAAATCCACGAACGAGCCGCTGATAAATACATACTGCGCTTGTTTTGATTGCGGGTACGAACGTTTTCGCGTCCCCATCGACGTGCTTCTTCAAGGTTGTTGCCATCGTTACCAAAACGCTGACTACCGAAGTAGTTTGGCACGCCAACTTGTTTCAATTTTTCAAGACGTTGCTCTACATCCGCTCTATCTGTCACTTCAGACAAAGTAACCACGAACTCGTTCCCTACTAGGTCACCAGGACGCAGTTTTTTATTGTGACGATCTGTTGCAAGGATTTCGATACTTGGGTATTGAGCCAAAAACGCTGAAAAATCTGGCGTTTCACCTTTTGGTAAATGGACACTTAACCACTGTTCCGTCACCGCATGACGGTCTTTAAGACCCGCCCAGCTAACGTCTTTCGACTTAACACCACAGGCTTTTGCTAACTCGTTAGCAACGAAGCTGGTGTTCTCGCCCGTTTTACGGATACGAACCATTAAGTGCTCGCCTTCGCCCGTAAAGGCAAAACCTAAATCTTCGCGAACCTGAAAATGCTCTGGCTGCGCTTTAATTTTTGCCGATGCAACTGGCTTACCCGTTAGGTAAGCCAATGAAGATAAAATGTCTGACATGATGTGTTTCCGCTGATATCACAGCTTAGAGGAGCAAATTGCTAGTTATTGCTTAAACAGAAGTACAACGGCTTCCGTTGCAATGCCTTCTTTGCGTCCAGTAAAACCGAGACGTTCTGTCGTCGTCGCTTTTACGTTAATGTTACTAATGTCGGTTTCTAGGTCTTCGGCTATCGCCGCACACATTGCGTCAATGTGTGGTGCCATTTTAGGCGCTTGTGCCATGATGGTTACATCAGCATTGCCAAGACGGTAGCCTTGCTCTTTAACTCGACGGTAAACGTCTTTCAGTAATTCACGACTGTTTGCGCCTTTCCATTTATCATCCGTATCTGGGAAATGACGACCAATATCGCCGGCAGCAATCGCGCCCAGCAGAGCATCCGTTAACGCATGCAACGCTACATCGCCATCTGAGTGAGCAATCAAACCTTGCTCATAAGGGATTGCTACACCACCAATAATGACTGGGCCTTCACCACCGAATTTATGTACATCGAAACCATGACCAATTCGAATCATTTTCTATCCTTTCTTTATTCGCCGCGCTCACGGCTTAGATAAAACTCGGCTAACGCAAGATCTTCTGGCTGAGTGATTTTTATATTGTTCGCATTCCCTTGAACTAAGGCTGGCTTCTCGCCTAACCATTCCAAAGCCGAGGCTTCATCGGTAATGGTTACACCCTGTTCTAATGCGTCAGCCAGTGCTTGAGTAAGCTGCTGAGTTTTAAACATTTGTGGAGTAAGTGCATGCCACAATGCTTCTCTATCTACCGTATGATCGATATCTTGTACTGCGTTTGCTCGCTTCATTGTATCTCTCACAGGAGATGCGAGAATGCCACCCGTTGAGTGGGCGCAGCAAACATCAATCAAACGGTCAATGTCGGATGTTAATACACATGGCCTTGCAGCGTCGTGAACTAATACCCACTCGCTTTCCAGATGCTCATTGACATAGTTTAGCCCTGATAACACAGAGTCTGCTCTTTCTTTACCACCAGCGACACGAATCACATCTGGGTGCTTAGCAATGGACAATTCTGGGTAATATGGGTCGCCGTCAGTAATGGCAACGACAACCTTAGAAATATTTGGGTGAGAAAGCAGTTTCTCTACGGTATGTTCCAGTACCGCTTTACCTTCGATCAATAAATATTGCTTAGGGCGATCTGCCTTCATTCTGCTACCCACACCAGCAGCAGGCACAATTGCGATATGCGATGAGTTCATATCCAACATTTTAATGGTTTTCCTCACCTATAATGCGGTAAAAAGTCTCGCCATCTTTAACTAAACCGAGCTCATGACGCGCACGTTCTTCAATCGCATCAAGACCTTGCCTTAAGTCATCAATCTCAGCGAACATTTCATTGTTGCGAGCTTGTAGCTTGCTGTTCACTTGTTGCTGAACTTCAATTTCATCTTTTACTGTGTAGTAGTCAGACACTCCGTTTTTACCAAACCATAGAGTGTATTGAAGCAAGCCAAACAGTAGCGTAAGGGCTATAACAAAGATTCGCATATCGCTGCTAACATTCTGTACCGGAAGGAATTAGATAAGGTGACATATATAGCATAAATGCGAGGTTGCCTCTAGGGGAGAAAGGGAGACTCACACGCTCCTTACAAGAAATAAGCAGCAAAATGAAACAAGCTCATAGGAAGCGCTCCTTACCCATGACCAAAGTAAGAGCCAAAAATACAAACCTATAAATACAAAAAAACCGCCGTAGCGATGGTTTCAAAAAGCTATTTAGCGAAACTTTACTCAATAAGAATTAAGCTTGACCTTTTACTTCTTTGAGACCGCTTACTGGAAACATGGAGGAGTGCGCTCACTTAGCGCTTCCGTTATATAAAAAAACACCCCGCCAAGGCAGGGTGTTTTAAAAGCTTTAAGTTAAGCTGCTAATTCAGTGAAGAATTAAGCTTGACCTTTAACTTCTTTAAGACCGTTGAAAGGAGCGCGCTCACCTAGAGCTTCCTCGATACGGATTAGCTGGTTGTACTTAGCAACACGGTCAGAACGGCTCATAGAACCAGTTTTGATTTGACCTGCAGCTGTACCTACCGCTAGGTCAGCGATAGTTGCATCTTCAGTTTCGCCAGAACGGTGAGAGATTACTGCTGTGTAACCTGCGTCTTTAGCCATCTTGATTGCAGCTAGAGTCTCAGTTAGAGAACCGATTTGGTTGAACTTGATAAGGATAGAGTTAGCTACGCCTTTCTCGATACCTTCAGCAAGGATCTTAGTGTTAGTAACGAATAGATCGTCACCTACTAGTTGAAGCTTGTCACCTAGTAGTTCAGTTTGGTGCTTGAAGCCATCCCAATCAGACTCGTCTAGACCGTCTTCGATAGAAACGATTGGGAATTGGTTAGCTAGCTCAGCTAGGTAGTGGTTGAACTCTTCAGAAGTGAAAGTTTTACCTTCGCCTTTCATGTTGTAGATGCCAGCTTCTTTGTCGAAGAACTCAGATGCAGCACAGTCCATAGCTAGAGTAACGTCTTTACCTAGTTCGTAACCAGCAGCTGCAACAGCTTCTGCGATAACTTCTAGAGCTTCAGCGTTAGATTTAAGGTTAGGAGCGAAACCACCTTCATCACCAACTGCAGTGCTGTAGCCTTTAGACTTAAGAACTTTAGCTAGGTTGTGGAATACTTCTGCACCGATACGTAAACCTTCTTTAAGAGTCTTAGCGCCAACTGGTTGGATCATGAACTCTTGGATGTCAACGTTGTTGTCTGCGTGCTCACCACCGTTGATGATGTTCATCATTGGTAGAGGCATAGAGAACTGACCTGCAGTGCCGTTTAGCTCAGCGATGTGCTCGTATAGAGGCATGCCTTTCGCAGCAGCAGCAGCTTTAGCGTTTGCTAGAGAAACAGCTAGGATAGCGTTAGCACCGAATTTAGATTTGTTTTCAGTGCCGTCTAGTTCGATCATTACTGCGTCGATTGCAGCTTGGTCTTTAGCGTCTTTGCCAACTAGAGCTTCAGCGATTGGGCCGTTTACAGCTTCAACTGCTTTAAGAACACCTTTACCTAGGAAACGTGCTTTGTCACCGTCACGTAGCTCAAGAGCTTCGCGAGAACCAGTAGATGCGCCAGATGGAGCTGCCGCCATACCTACGAAACCGCCTTCTAGGTGTACTTCAGCTTCTACAGTTGGGTTACCACGTGAGTCGATGATTTCACGACCTAGAACTTTAACGATCTTAGACATTAATGTTTCCTCTCGTTTCAAATATAAATGTCAATCTTAAAGGGCAGCAGCACAACCTTCGCCGCCGCCCGTATCCTTTTACTTCTCGAATTCGCCGCGTGCGTTTTGGCCCGCAGCCTTAACAAAACCTGCAAACAATGGATGTCCATCGCGAGGAGTCGAGGTGAATTCTGGGTGGAACTGAGCCGCTACAAACCATGGGTGAGCTGGGTTCTCAATCATTTCCACTAACTTCTTGTCCGCAGATAGACCTGATACTTTTAGGCCTGCTTTTTCGATTTGCGGACGAAGCACGTTATTCACTTCGTAACGGTGACGGTGACGTTCATGGATCGTCGCGCTACCGTACAGTTCACGAGCTTTAGTCCCTTTCTCTAGGTGACACAGCTGTGAACCAAGACGCATCGTACCGCCTAGGTCAGACTTTTCAGTACGCTCTTCTACGCTACCTGATTCGTCTACCCACTCTGTGATCAAACCTACCACAGGGTACTTAGTCTCTTTGTTAAATTCTGTTGAATGTGCACCTTCCATACCCGCAACGTTACGCGCGTATTCGATTAGTGCAACTTGCATACCCAAACAAATACCTAGGTAAGGCACGTTATTTTCACGTGCATATTGAGCCGCACGGATCTTGCCTTCAATACCACGATCGCCGAAGCCACCTGGTACTAGGATTGCGTCCAAACCTTCTAGAAGTTCAACGCCTTTTGTTTCGATATCTTGTGAGTCTACATACTTAATTGTGACGCTTAGGCGGTTTTTCAAGCCAGCGTGTTTAAGCGCTTCGTTCACAGATTTGTATGCATCTGGTAATTCAATGTATTTACCAACCATACCGATGGTTACTTCACCAGTAGGATTTGCTTCTTCGTAGATAACCTGTTCCCATTCAGAAAGGTCTGCTTCAGGAGCAGTAATACCAAAGCGAGCACACACAAGGTCATCTAGCCCTTGAGATTTAATCAACTGAGGGATCTTGTAGATAGAGTCTACATCCTTCATTGAAATTACTGCTTTTTCTGGAACATTACAGAACAGTGCGATTTTTTTACGCTCATTCGCAGGAATAACGCGATCGCTACGGCAAACTAGGATGTCTGGCTGAATACCGATAGATAGAAGTTCTTTTACAGAGTGTTGCGTCGGCTTAGTTTTCACTTCGCCCGCTGCCGCTAGGTAAGGAACAAGTGTTAGGTGCATGAACATTGCGCGCTCACGGCCTAGCTCAACAGCTAGCTGACGAATCGCTTCCATAAATGGTAGTGATTCGATATCACCAACAGTACCGCCAACTTCAACGATAGCCACATCATGGCCTTCAGAACCTGCAATAACGCGATCTTTGATTGCGTTAGTGATATGAGGGATAACTTGAATAGTTGCGCCTAGGTAGTCACCACGACGTTCTTTACGAAGTACGTCGGCATAAACACGACCTGCAGTGAAGTTGTTACGCTTGGTCATCTTGGTACGGATGAAACGCTCGTAGTGACCAAGGTCAAGGTCAGTCTCTGCGCCATCTTCTGTAACGAACACTTCACCGTGCTGAGTAGGGCTCATTGTGCCCGGGTCAACGTTGATGTAAGGGTCAAGCTTCATCATAGTCACTTTAAGACCACGAGCTTCTAGAATAGCCGCAAGAGATGCTGCTGCAATACCTTTACCTAGAGAGGATACAACCCCGCCAGTAACAAAAATGTAATTTGTCGTCATGTTTAACCTGAAATTGGTTGAATGAGGGAAATGGAGTGCTTCTGGACGGGAGATAAATATACCAGAAGCTCCTTACCGCCACAACGTGAAATCTATCACACCGTAATTTTTTATTTTTTGCTTCAAATCAAAGTGAGCAAAGACAACCCAAAGTCCGTTTCGTGTAACCAAACAAGCTGACCTTATATTATGTATTCTGCCAGTTTACCTCTGCCTCGATTCTTCTTGTTTTACTTCATCCCAAAAATGGTCAAGTTCTGATAAAGAACAATCTGTAAGTACTTTGCCTGACTGCTGGACCTTGCCTTCAACTTGTTTAAAACGTCGCGCAAACTTTACGTTTGCTTTTCCTAGCGCGACTTCTGGGTTTTTATCAAGGTGGCGAGCCAAATTGACAGTCGCAAATAGCAAATCACCGAGCTCCAACTCAACTTTCTCTTCATCGGGCTGAACTTGCAGTGCCTCTTCCATGACTTCGTCAATTTCTTCTCGTACTTTATCGACAACCGGGCCAAGTGAATCCCAATCAAACCCAAATTTTGCACATTTTTTCTGAATTTTTGTAGCACGAGAAAGTGCCGGTAAAGAGTTTGGTATTGAGTCTAGGATACTTTCTTCCGCTTTGCCTACTAGGGCTTTTTCTTTTGCTTTTTCCGCTTCCCAGTTCGCGTTAATTTCCTCGTCAGATTCAAACTCAACATCTGAAAAAACATGCGGGTGGCGACGAGTCAGTTTTTCGTTCACGGTTTCGACGACATCCGAAAAGTCGAACAGCTCTTGCTCTTTCGCTAGCTGACTGTAAAAAATCACCTGAAACAACAAATCCCCTAGCTCTTCTTTTAGATTGGGCCAATCTCGATTTTGAATCGCGTCCACCACCTCGTAGGTTTCTTCTATTGTATGCGGAACGATGGTGTCAAAGGTTTGTTTTAAGTCCCAAGGGCAACCGTTTTCGGGGTCACGCAGCTTCGCCATGATTTGTTCTAACTGTTCAATTGGATGACTCATTTTTTGTTCCTTTAAACCTTTCTATTAAAGAAAAAGGTGAGCAGCCAAAACCACTCACCTTCTACATTATATTTTCTCAGCAGCTTTCACTAAGTAATTGTTACTTTGACAAGGCAACAAGTTTTCGCGACTCCTGAGCATAGC
>NZ_JAWOVM010000132.1:0-8046 GCF_033339895.1 Vibrio sp. 1751 | reverse complement strand
GGAGTTAAGTGGAGACCGGAACGGTACCGGAAATTACCGGACGAATTCTAAAGTAATAAGTACCCAATCAAACTTATATTAATGCTAAGTAAATGCCCTTACGGACTAGTAACCGTAAGGGCTTTCTAATTTCTAAGGTAAGGGAAAGAGGGATATCTATGACCCAACGTAAAACACGCAACAAGAAAGCAGAACCGGAAACAGGACCAGAGACAGGAACAACTAACCATTTCGCTAACGTAGTAAAACAAGGGGAAGCAGACAAACTGGGATCAAAATCAGTGGGTAAGGTGCAATACGAAATTGCCCTCCATGATGAAGAAAAGCAACTCTACTTTCGAATAGCAGGGCAGACAGGGGGCGCAGGGTTGCATTCAAAACAGTGGATTCCTATGGCTCGTCTGTTCGAGCTTGTTGAAGCTCAAGAGGATAGGGCGTGGAAAAGCCAGGTATATAGGTCTCTGTATTCTTCCGGATCGGCGAACAATCAGGGGTTTTGTGCTTCAATATGCCGAGCATTAGGGTTAGCTCAAAAAGCTGAGGGATCAATGTACCTACACGTAAAAGGGGAGAAATACGACAAGGTTAAGGCTGATCTAATGAAGCTGGTTTAGCTTTAGGAACATCATCAACCAAATGCTAGCCCTGCTATAAAGAGTCAGAAAAATCAGACTCTAGCAGCAATGTTAGGATCGAGCTTATACATCTGTTCGCAGTAGGCTAACTCAGTAATATTCGCTACTCTAAATTGATGTAGTTGACCAGATACGGCTGCGGCTAGATACCAGATCCCCTCGTCATTAACCAATCGGTAGGGATGCATCTCAGTGTAACGTTGACCATCATAGGTGAATGCAATGATGTGGCGTAGTCGTATCGCTTCAGTCAAAGTCTCGAATTCGAGAGCAAAACCAGTGATGTCTTCCACGGATGGATTCCTGAATAAAAATGGTGGATTCGTGCCGCTATTCAAGATGCCAGCAGCTAGATAATCCCGGTCAGAGAATAGAGATTTTATCCCCATGTTCGATAGCAGTAACGAAATGGAATGACTGCCTGTTGAGCCTAGATACTCAGGATCAAGGTAATAAAATCCATTACCGCGTTCGATAGGTAGATAGCTTAATCGTTCGTTGAAATCACGCTGAATTGTCTTTCCCGATACAGCAAACTCACGACACAGATCATCGGGGTATAACTTCTCTCCGGTGTTAAGGCGGGTCAATATCAGCCCGAGTCGCCTAGCCAATCTGTCGTGCTTCCCACTCTCTCTCGTCTTACGCAATGTTGAATGCTCACTAGTAGTTCAATGCAGAACGAGATTATTTCCAGCTTAAATTCATTAGGTTAGTGAAGTTGTCATAACTGCCATTAGCTAACCATCATCAGAAAATATCTACAGTAGGAGTCTGTAACATGGAAAAGAAAAGTAAGATCTACTCAGAGCCTCAGACTATGCCTAAAACCAGTAGGGGCACAGGATTCAAAGCGGCTAAGGTTGGAGCAACCATAGGTGCAAGGTTCGGCCCATACGGTATCATCACTGGAGGAGTTCTCGGGTACCTAGCCGGGATAGTAGTTGACGAGATGCTAGATGATTAGCTAGTTGAACTGCAAACTAGGGGAAGCGGGGAGCCCTGCTTTCTCTTACTATTGATGGCACTCAATCGTTGAGGACCTAGATGTTAGAATCGGCCATCAGAGGATAAGATAGGGTTGAAAATGAGCTTCGTTATGAGCCCCTGAACTATACCAACTAGGTTAACTAGGATGGTGGGGTTGACAGGGTTGCTAGGGCTTTATTTTTTTTGTGCACATCAAGACGACGTTATGGAAACGGATCAATGCCTAGAAAGTTCCAATTAGATATTAAAGATTCTGATCCTGACTTAATTCATTATCAAAATGTTATTGAAGGCAACAGATTTGATTTGAGTACGAAAGGTCAGACCACTCCCAACAGTAAGGAAAGAAACCCATTTAATATCGTTTGTTTTTTTAATGACGATGGATTTAAAAGCTACCTTGTTTATCTTATACAAACAGCCAAGGCGCTGATTAGTCATTGGAGTGATGAAAATACAGCGAAGATTATGGCGTTTATGAAGCACAGTATCGAGCATGTTGATAGTGAGCTAATTAATGACGTTGATCATTCGACTAAAAACTATATTAAGTTGATTAGCGAATCTCAGGTGGACTTTATACATCTGGATCGTGAAGACCACATTCTTGCTGAGTTGCCAGAGAAAGAAGAAACGAAACACTTCAAAAGATCATGGGTATCTCTCGTAGATCATTTGATTGATGGTTGTAATCTAAATGAATTGCTTAGTATTAGAGAGATCAAAGAATCAAATAAGATAGGTAAGAATAATATCCATCGAAAACACTTATATGCTGCCCTGTCTATGCATGTTTTAAGGTTTTCCAATCGGTGCAAAGAAAGTCAGCCAGTAATTGATACGTTCTATGGCGGAAAAGCTAAAGATACTGGTGTTGATATCGTGGGACGTATACTAATGGCTCATCATTTTCTAACGCTAGCATTGGGTGAAGATAGTGTTCAGACACCAGATGATTTTCTATGGCTTAAAAACTCGAAGGGCAAAAACATATCTGAGTTAAAAACAGTGGCTAGGGACCTATATCTTAAGAACTGGGTCTACCTATACGACAAAGAAAATCCCGGCGCTATTTCCAGCCAGAAGCAACTGATAAGAATCTTGGAAGAGCATTTCGCTGATCTTAACCTATCAGATAGTGTGATGAAGAGATTGCTCAAGAAGTTCAGAGCAGAGGATTACTTCCACCAAATGTTGGTTGATAAAAGAGAAAATGAAGCTTACTTACTGAATAGGGAAGCGCTGCAGCGTGCTAACTATGTCCTAGTAACAATGAAAGCTGAATTTAGTCGCGGCATGCACTTAAAAAAGACGATGAAACATAAAGAGACCTCGTGACCCTTTCCGCGTGGTGACCTCGAAAAAAAAATGCATATGATAGGACTCCTCTACAGGGAAATGACTACGAGGTGTAGTCTCGGCACTGAAGCCTCCCTAATAACACAGAGGATTCCAACCATGCTAAATATCAAACAAGCACAAGCAAGTTCAGCAATTCAACAAGCGTTCGCTGGCAACAAATCCGTAGTTCAGGTACGCCGCCCTAAAAAAGATGAGTCCCTTTTTCTTGGTGAAGAGAGATTAGATCTTATGGTCATCACAGAAAAAACGATGCAAATGGGCCAAATGTATGCCACCGAAAGCTACTACTTAGTGCTGGGTGAAGAAGCACAAAAGGCGCTATTCAACGATCTTAAGACGAAAACCTTCGTTCCTGCCGCTAATCAGTACGGTGAAGTGTTCATTGCTATCTTAAACGCGCCAAGCCCTAACGGCTTTACGTGTGGCCACTATGAAACCACCCAGCGCTATATTCCAGAGCTTCAGAAGAGCTATGGTCGTCTGGTAAATGATCAGGCAAACAAATGTTACCGTCTGGAATCAACTGATCTTCCCCCATTTGAAGGCGAGTTTCCGTCACTAGAAGAGGTTTTGAGCAAAGAGTATGAAAACGCGACCGTTAAGTATGGCAACGAAGAAGTACTGGTGCGTTTAGGTAAAACCTTCAGCTCAACCTCAGCACCGAAAGAAGAAACTCCAGCAACCCCTACAACCCAGGTTGACGGAGTTGACGATGATATTGACGAATTGGACTCCATCGACCCACTTGAAGAGCTACTGGGCTAAGAAAACTACGGGATGGCTGTTACTTACGTAGCAGCCACGTATAGGCACAGTTTGACCTAGAGGGGGGGGAGCATGAGTATTGATACATCACTAAACATCTATCAGCGTCAGGTGGAAGCCAGATTTTCAACTAATGGCGTTCCAGATGAGCAGCTAAATTACGAGCAGAGACAAGCAAGATATCTGAGCACTCTAGCCCCTTTAGAGTGGGTTGGATTTGGTCTGGAACGCATGCTTGAGCATTGTAGTGGCAACCGTAACGAGAACATCCGCCAAGATGTCATATCGCTCTACCATAAGATCAGTTGTCAGGGCCTTTTAGTGGATCGTACAGCATTGGCTGACTTGATTCAGGACTATAAGGAGCGATTACGGGACGACCCTTTTTCCCAGAAAGAATACAAGGCCCTAGAGTGGTTAAGCCGCTTACAGGTAGATGATGACGGTAAGTTGAGAACCCCAATCAGACCATACCACAGCATTACGGGGCGTGCTGGTTTACTCGGAACGACTCCAATTAATGGCTACAAAATCTTCCGAGAGAAGCTACTAGCAGCCCCGGTTGGTTGCTCGGTTGCCTCAGTGGACTATGTCGCTTGTGAAGTAGGGATCTTAGCAGCCCTATCGGGTGATGTGCGCCTACGCAGTGACTATATGAACAGCGATGATCTATATGAGGCATTGCTCTCCCCTATGCATGCCGCTTGTGGCTTGCAGCTAAAGAGAGAGCAGCTCAAAGGCTTACTTCTCATGTCAATCTACGGTGCATCCCCTGCAACAATAGCTTCCAAGCTAAGACTAACTGAGTTGGAAGCTCAAGCTCTTCTGAAGGGCGTCATGGGACATTACCCAGTAGCGTTTAAGTGGTTAGAGCAACAGACAGTTTCTGCGTACCACGCAAAGATTCTGCAATCACATACATGGCAGATCCACGTTACGCCAGAAGCAAGACCACCTCAAGTGAGAAACTGGCCGATCCAGATGGCAGGGATGGAAATCATTAACAGAGCTTGCCTGTTAGCCGATCAACAGATGCTGAAGGTGGTTGGGGCTGTTCATGATTGCGTCTATATCGAGAGCGAACGTGGGCACTTTGAGCAAGAGATAACAACATTGAAAGAAGTGATGGGTATGGCTTCCGAAACGCTGCTGAATGGCTTTCGACTTAAAACCACCATCGACTTTGTAACACAAGAATAAACAAGAGATTAGGTAACGATTATGGCGATGAAAACTGGATACTTTATTGAAAAAGAAAAACTTGAGAAGGCAGACTTTGGCGACAGTGTCGTGGGTAAAACTCTGCATCATGTGATCAATACGTTTGATATTGGCAGAAATGGATATGGTGTAGCTATTTTGTCCCGAAAAGAGGAAGGAAAAAACCGCCTGACATACCTTTCAAGAAGTCCGAGATTTGCTCAGATTCTACGTGAGGAAATGATGATCACAGAGGGCCTTGCACTTGATAAATCGCAGATAGATGAGATTGCAGAAAAGCTGAATGGCATTGCTGGTATTGCGAAACATGTATCGTTTACCCACCTAAGAGTGGCGGCAACAGAGTGCGGCAACGGACGTATACTTGATGTCGGTGACGAAGCAGGCACCCAATATCAGCTTAAAGATGGAAAAGTATCGGTGATATCTGAAGGCTCCGATCAACTGTTCATCAGTTCCGGCGATGCAGAGGCGTTGCCCCCGTTAGCAGAACAGGGAGATTGGAAAAAGCTGTTGCCTTACCTCAACATGGAGAAGAAGCACCAGTTCCTATTTATCGCCTGGCTGCTTCATACCATGACTTTGGTTCGAGACCCTGATACTGCTTACCCCATTCTGGTGATCTACGGCGGTCAGGGAACAGGTAAGTCGACGTTTTGTAAGCGAATCATTCGAGCCTTGCTTGACCCAAGAGCCGCTAAAATAAAGAGCTTTCCTACCAAAAAGGAAAATCTTGCCATTGCTTTACAAAATGAGTTCACCTCAATTTACGATAACATGCGTTCGCTGACGAAAAGTTGGTCGGACTATCTGTGCATCGTTGCTACTTATGGTGTGGAGGAGAAGCGTAAGCTTTATTCTGATGGTGATAGCGTTAAGTTCGACCTTCACGGTAGCTTAGTCCTCAATGGTATACATGACTTCATTGAAGAGCCTGATTTGGCTTCGCGCTCTATTTATATCTCGATGAAGCAACTATCGGCAGAACAGCGTGTAAACGGTAAAGTGATGCTTCAGAGCTTGGAAGAAGATCTATCCGAGATTTACACGGGACTGCTTGAACTCTTGGCAAAAATACTTGATGTACTGCCAACAGTTTCAATTAAGAAAGCCGGTCGCTTAAATGAGTTCTCTCGCTTTCTAGCTGCATTTGAAGTCGTAACTAAAGTGCCAGAGGGTTATCTCCAAGACTTGTACTTGAAAAATCAGCAGGAAAGCGCTCTTGAGTCCCTATACCTGAATAAGCTGGCTAAGCCACTAATCCAACTTGCTCAGAAAGCGGGTGTACAGGGAAAAAAATATACGCCTACAGAACTCTATGAAGAGTTAGTACGGGTAACACCTTTCCACGAGCAGAAGGGAGAGTTCCCGGAGAACCCGATACAGTTTGGTCTCAGAGTCGATGGCTTAATGAGTTCACTGGGTATGGCAGGTATCCGAGTAGAGCGAGTTGCACCAAAGAACTCAATATTCCTAGGGTTAGTGGCTGAGCAGCAGGAAGCGGCATAGCTAGGACGAAGACAAATAAACGTATTAGCTTGATATCGAAAGGGGGGAACTCGTTCCCTCGCTCAACCCTGCCAACCCCGCTGACTGGGTTGCAGGGGATAAAGGGGTTGGCGAGGACTCGTGACTGAATCGTCTGGTAGTCATAAAGCCAGAGCGTGGGCGCTGGCTGAGCTCCCCCCTAGACCCTTAAATCTGCCTCATCTTGTGCTGTAGCGCATGGATTAGGTTTCTTTATCCGATTAGTATGCTATCTGTGGCTTATTGCTCCGGTTTGGTTTTACAAAATAAAGTCCACTCCACTCTCAATGTGAAATTCGTTGTACTGAGTCGAGTTTAACTAAGCAATGGTTGTTATACTCAATAGGCAAAGCGTAAGGTGAGAAAAAGGAATAACAACATGCCAAGCGAAAGTTTATTTACCACTTGCAAGCACTGTGGGAAGCAAGTATCTAAATCACAAAGAAAGTGTCCGAGTTGCGGTAAATCAGTAAGGAAACTTAGCATCGCACATTGGATAGGGATAGTTTTGGGTTTCTTGTTGTTGATTGGATTAATTAACTCACCGAATGATGCCCCCCGAAAAACAGCTACCCCGATCTCTTTTAAAAATGCAAAGAGTGATATTGCCAGTAAGTTGGATCTAGATTTTAAGTGGCGAAAAGAAGGATTTGGCTCCGTAATGGAGGCTGATTTTAAAATCATCAACAACAGTGAAGAAGACATCAAAGATATAAGAATTCAGTGCGATCATTTCGCAAAAAGTGGAACGAAAATAGATTCCAATAGTAGAACAATATATGACGTGATCAAGGCTAACTCAAAACGGTCATTCAAGAACTTCAATATGGGTTTTATACATGACCAAGCAAGCTCATCATCTTGTTATATAAGTGATTTTTTATTAGTCAAATAAAATGACCATTATTGATAGGAGATAAAAATGGCACTAATTAATTGCCCAGAATGTGAAACTGAAGTGAGTGATTCTGCACTTAAATGTCCAAAATGTGGTGTACAGCTTCGGAAAGCAAAGAGAGGATTATTTGGCCAACTATTTAAGTGGAGCTTTATTCTATTTAATATCCTTATGTTGGTATGGTTGGTTACATATTGGGGCTCTATCGGTGACATGAGCAACACCATTACCAGTGACGCAGAAAAAGCCGGGGCTGTAATTGGTGGAACCATTGGAACAGGAATGCTCTTTGGTTTGTGGGTATTTGGTGACATCATTCTGGGCTTGTTTGTAATGTTTACTCGCCCTAAATCATAAACACTTAATACAAATATAAGCCTACCTCGCATCAATAGGCAATACCAATTACTTTGGCTGCGCCCGCAGCCAAAATAATTGAACACCAAGCTATTTATTTCATTCTATCAAAAAAAAACACCGTCAAAGTTGCTTACAGTAAACACATATAGAAGCTAACCACTGCCTACTGTCGAGTGAGCTAAGCCCCGTAAGCCAGAGCACCTTACCAAGTAACTTTCCTATACCTAAAATTATTCGTATGTTTCTAAATTAACAAAGCCCCTGAAACACTTCTGTCCAAAAGTACGT